>CANFQR010000239.1 GCA_947449125.1 Bacteroidota bacterium
ATTATTTGCATAGAGAAGAAGGTTATAAACGTTTTTTTAATACGATATTATTTTTTTATGCAGGCTATACAATAACTGTTTTTTCAGGAAACCTTGAAACACTTTTTGTAGGCTGGGAAATTTTAGGCATATCTTCATTTTTATTAATAGCTTTTTACAGAAATCGGTATTTACCGGTTAAAAATGCATTTAAAGTTTTTTCTATTTACCGATTGGGTGACGTAGGATTAATTTTAGCAATGTGGGCATGCCATCATTTATTTCATGAGAACGTTACATTTTTTCAATTACAAAATGATAGTTTGGTAAATGAACATTTAGAAAATCATACCCTTACAGGAATTTTTGTTGCTTTAATGATTTTAATAACTGCTGCTGCAAAATCTGCACAATTACCTTTTTCATCCTGGTTACCAAGAGCGATGGAAGGACCAACCCCATCGAGCGCCATTTTTTATGGTTCCCTTTCTGTTCACTTGGGCGTTTTTTTAATGTTACGTACTTATGATTTATGGCATCACCAAACATCAGTAAAAATTATAATTTCTTTACTAGGGATTTCAACCAGCATTATAACCAACGGAATTGCAAGAGTTCAATCCTCTATTAAAGCGCAAATTGCCTACTCTTCTATATCACAAATTGGTTTAATTTTTATAGAATTGGCTTTAGGATTTGAAAATCTTGCATTACTTCATTTTGCAGGAAACGCTTTTTTAAGAACTTATCAATTACTAGTATCTCCTTCAGCAGTAAGTTATTTAATTAGGGAACAATTTTATAATTTTGTTCCTAGACCTACCAGTATTGAAAACTCATTTTCAAAAAAAATAAACTATACGTTTTACTGTTTATGTTTAAAAGAATTTAATTTAGATTCATTCATATATCAACTATGGCGACCGCTAAAAATTATGGGACGCTCAATTAGTTTTATAAATTCAAGAAACATACTTTATTATTTACTTCCAACTTATTTATTAGGCTTATTGCTGTTATTAAATGAAAGCATCATCCCAAAACAAATTCATGAATTTCTGCCAACACTATTTTCATTTATTGGTTTTATAATGGTATTAAAATCATATACCGAACGCAAAAATGTTATACTTGCTTGGTCATTAATAATTATGAATCATTTTTGGATTGCATTAGCAGTTTCTTTTAACGAATATTACATATTCACGCAGTCGTTATTATACCTCAGTGGAATAATAGTTATGGGAATTGTTGGATTTATTATAATTAAAAAATTAAAATCAATAGAAGAACAAGTGGATTTAAATACATTTAATGGTCATGCCTACGAACATCCTAAATTTGCCTTTGTGTTTTTACTAGCCTGTCTTGGCTTGACAGGTTTTCCTATTACACCAACCTTCATAGGGGAAGATATTATTTTTACACATATACATGAAAATCAAATTGCGCTAGCGTTTTTCACAGCATCAAGTTTAATAATAGACGGAATAGCCGCTATAAGAATTTATGCAAGAGTATTTATGGGGCCACATTTAAAAACATATCATGAAAGCGCTTATAAATCCTCATAAAATTATGGTATGATAAAAACATTAAAGGTTTTTAGCTTTTTTTAAATGAGATTTTCTTTATTTTTAATTAGCTTTGCAACGCATTGATTAAAATTAAATCCATATTTGTTTTTGTTTTTTTGCTTAGCATGGTATATACAATATTTCAGTACCTGCCATTAACTGAAGAAGAATCGCAAAATCAAAATACCGAGTTATGCAAAAAATCATCTGAAAATGATTCTTCAGACGATGATAGTAATGAAACAGATTCAGATAATGATGATAACGAACTATCAGGAAGTCTCGATTATCTTTTTATTAAACTTGATGTTGCTAATTACAATTTTATTGCAAAAAACAGTTTCTATAATTTTCGTTTTCAGAAAATAAATATTAAACCTCCAAAAATTTAAATTCTTTTTCTTTCAGAATTTAAAACCATTTCATTTTTCATAATTATAAAGTATTAGGTATAACTTACCTATAACTAAATAAATTAATTTATGCGTACTAAAACGTTAATTTATGACATAAAAGCAGGCATAGTTGTTTTTCTAGTGGCCCTGCCTCTTTGCCTTGGTATTGCACTTGCTTGTGGTGTACCATTATTTTCTGGTATAATATCCGGGGTTATTGGTGGCATAATTGTGACTACATTTAGTGGGTCAAAATACAGTGTTTCAGGACCTGCAGCAGGACTGACAGCCATTGTTGTTAGTTCCATAACTGAACTAGGAAGTTTCGATTGTTTTTTAGCCGCAATTATAATGGCTGGGATACTTCAACTTATTTTGGGCCTTTTAAAAGCCGGAAGGATTGGCAATTATATTCCAAATGCAGTAATTAAAGGCATGTTAGCCGGCATTGGTATTATTTTAATCATTAAACAAATTCCACATTTGTTTGGTTACGACAAAGACCCAGAGGGAGATATGGAATTTTTCCAGTTAGATGGTCAAAATTCATTTACCGAATTAATAAACATGTTAAATTTTATTACTCCCGGAGCTTTGATAATTGGAATAATTTCGTTTTTGCTACTTTATGTTAGCAACAAATCATTTTATAAAAACAGCACATTATTTTCATTTATTCCATCACCACTTTTAGTTGTTATGTTTGGAATTTTGCTAACCATATCTTTTAACGCATATGATTTTTTAAAAATAGACAAACAACATTTAGTAAATTTACCCGCATTTTATAATCTCAAAGACGTTAGAGAGAATATAATTTTACCAAATTTTAATTTGTTTAATTCAAGTAAATTTTGGATAGTTGTTATCACTTTGGCTGTTGTTGCAAGCCTAGAAACACTGCTTAACATTGAAGCTGCTGAAAAAATTGATCCAGAAAAAAATCAATCAAATTCAAACAAAGAACTTTTAGCACAAGGAATGGGAAATATAGTTTCGGGTTTATTAGGCGGTTTACCTATAACTTCAGTGATTGTTAGAAGTTCGGCAAATATTAATGCAGGTGCAAAAACTAAATTATCTACCATTATTCACGCCCTCCTTTTATTAATTTCAGTTATTTTGTTACCAAACGTTTTAATGCTAATACCTAATGCTTGTTTGGCTGCCATTTTAATTGTTACAGGGTTTAAATTAACTAAACTAAGCATTTTCAAAGAGCAATTTAAGTTTGGACCTGATCAGTTTATTCCATTTATTACTACAATTGTAGTAATGCTTTTAACTGATATTTTAAAAGGTGTTAGTTCAGGGCTTGTAGTTGCAATCCTTTTTATCATCAGAGATAATATAAAATTCTCTTTCGAAACAAGTATTGAAATCATTAACGGCGAAAAATATTATCTAATAAAATTACCACAGCAAATAACCTTTTTTAATAAAGGCTATTTAATTAATTTTTTTAATACCATTACTGAGGGAAGTAAAGTAATTATTGATGGGTCGATAAACAAAAAAATAAACAGAGATTCAAAAGATGTAATAGTTGACTTTATATCTAATTCAAAAAACAAAAAAATTAAAATTGATTTAATTAAATTAAACTTATAATGGACAAATCTTACCAAAAGCTTATAGATGGCAATCGCCATTTTGCATTATCAAAAAAATTTGACGACCCCGAATATTTTAAAAAACTATCGTTGGGGCAAAAACCCGAATACCTTTGGATTGGTTGCAGTGACAGCCGTGTACCCGCAAATGAGGTAACCAATACCGAAAGCGGCGAAATGTTTGTTCATAGGAACATTGCAAACGTAATTGTTCATACCGATTTTAATGCGATGAGTGTAATAGAATACGCAGTA
>CANFQR010000240.1 GCA_947449125.1 Bacteroidota bacterium
ATATTGATGCTGTTAATTTTAATAGCTCTGTTACTGGGTTAAACGAGCTTACGAAACAATACAGATTAAATTTGTTTCCAAATCCAACATCAAATGAGGCTACACTTAAGTTTAATTTAAACGATCCTGCTACTGTTTCTGTTAATGTAATAGATATGCTAGGTAAAAATGTTTTACCAACTACTATTAATAATTATATAGCCGGAGAGCAGTCAATCAGCATCAATAAAAATAATACATTATCTAAAGGAATTTATTTTGTTAATCTAACGATTAACGGAGCAAAAATGACTAAAAAATTAGTGATAAACTAATTATATTTTTTTAAATTAAATCCCGGCTTGTAAATGCAAGCCGGGATTTTTTTTAATTAAAAATTAAAATGAAAAATGCTTTCAATAATATTCCTTTTTTTAGAATATTAATTCCTTTTATACTCGGAATTTTGTTAGGCATTTATTCTAGTTTAAGCGCATTTAGTATTGTTTATTTTGCCGCTATTTTTGTATTAGTCATTTTAATAAATCTTAAAAAAATTAAACCTGTTTTATTAAAGCGCTTTAATTTAATTCTATTAGATTTTTTCTTTTTATTGCTTGGCGTTAATCTTGTTAGTGAAGCTAATTTAATCTCGCATAAATCCTATTATGGAAATTATTTAAAATCTGATTCAGCAGTTACTTTTATTGCCACTGTTAGTGATTTGCCTATAAAAAGAGAACGCTTTATGAAGTGCTTTTTAAAAGTTAATGAGGTAAAAACAAATTCTGGTTTCAAAAAAGCGAGGGGGAATTTAATAGGTTATTTTAAAATTAGTTTGGGTAAAAATCAATTAAAAGTTGGTTCGAGTATTTTATTTAAGGCAAATCTAAGTAGCATTGATCCACCAAAAAATCCTTTTGAATTTGATTATAAAACGTATTTATTTCATAAGCAAATTTACCATACCGTATTTGTTGATTCGCTATCGTATAAAGTTTTAGACATTCCTCTTCAATTAAATAAAGTTTGGTATAGAGGCTTGTTACTCAAAAATTATATTTTACAAAAATTAAAAAACAGTAATTTATCTACTAGCGCTTATGGAATTTGTGCAGCTTTACTTACAGGGTATGATGATGAAATTGATAGATCAGTTATTGAATCATTTTCCCATTCAGGAACCTTGCATGTGCTTTCTGTGTCAGGTTTACATACCGGTTTAATTTATTTGGTTTTAAGCTTTTTATATGATTTAGTAGATAGAAAAAGAAAACATGTTATTTTAAAATTTGTTATAATAACCTTTCTTTTGTGGGGATTTGCTTTAATTACAGGTTTTTCAGCTCCTGTGTTAAGAGCTGTAATTATGTTTAATTTACTTGGTTTTGGTAAGATATTTTTTAGGTCTAATTATCAAAATCAATTAAATATTTTATTAGTATCTGCTTTTATTTTATTATCCTATAATCCTTTCTACATAACTGACGTTGGTTTTTTATTAAGTTATTTTGCCATGTTTGGCTTATTATACTATCAACCAAAATTATCCTCTATTTGGCAACCCAAAAAATCAATTTCAACATGGTTATGGCAAGGCGTTACAGCTTCATTTGCCGCAACAATAAGTACTTTGCCGCTTACATTGTTTTATTTTAAGCAATTTCCGTTATGGTTTTTTATTTGCAACATTATTGTAGTTCCAGCAAGCTTTATTATTTTATTACTATCCCTTTTAATTATTTTAAATGTTGGTTATGTTGCAATTGTAATTAATACTTTAGTAAAGTTCCTAGTTAAATTTATATCTTTTTTTAATTCTTCAAAATTTGGATTTATTGATAATGTTGATTTTAATTTTTATGATGCTTTTTTTCTGGCTGTTTTAATTATTTTTATTACCATAGCTATTCAATGCAAATCTTATAAGTTGATGGTATCGAGTCTTGCTTTGCTCATTTGGTGGCAAATAATCTCACTTTTTGTTTCATGTAATTTAAAAACGCAAAGCTTATTTGCAGTTTATCAAATTAATAAGAATAATAATTATGTGATTAAAAATAAGGTTCAATCTACAATAAACGAATTAGATTCTTCCGTTTTTTTATTTCATATTAAGCCACATATTATATCGTTTAATAATACAGTGTTATCTGTTAAAAATTATAATTACATAAGAAAAGATAACAAGCAGATTTTAATTTTGAATAAAAAAAATTATTGGCCTGATATTTCATTACGTGATATAAATTTTTTATTGATTTCTAATAATTTTAATCTTAAAGAAGCTGATTTTGTTTTATTAAAAAGTCTTAAAACAATCATTCTTGATGGTTCAAATAATTCTTTTAGTATAAGAAAAACAGAAGAATTATGTCGTAAATTTGATATTGAATTAATAAAAACAAAGCAAACAGGGGCTTATATTCTCAATTTATAATGAAACTCAGAATTGGCGATAAGGTAAGATTTTTGAACGAAACCGGTGATGGCATTGTATCGAGAATTAAAGACAAACAAACTGTTTTTGTTGAAATGCAGGACGGCTTTGAAATTCCGTATTTAGTTAGTCAATTAGTTCCAATTCATACTGAATTAATTATTGATAAAAATGCCGATAATATTGAATTAAATCCCGACGATCAAACTAACGACGCGATTTATTTAATTATTGAACCCGATCACGAATTACTTTCATTAGTTAATGATTATAAAATCTATTTATTTAACGCCTCATCTTATAATATTTTATTTTCTTATTCAATAAAAGACGAAAATTATTTTCAAACGCTTAAGCATGGTGAATTAGGAGCCTTTCAAAAGATTATATTAAAACAGGTTAAAATGCCTTTTTTTAAAGAATATAGCTACCATAAAATAGAATGTTTATTTTATAAAAACACTCATTTTAAAACTCAATTACCATTGGCCGAAATTGTAAATGTTAGCCCTAAATCTCTTGCAGAATCTAAATTGTTAAAACACGATGAATTTAAATTTCCGGTATATGCTTTTTTACTTAAAGAGGAATTTTTAGTACAAGAAAATATTGATCAGGAATTAAGTTTAATTGATATTGCAAAGCTTAAAAGTGTTAAGGAGTTCAATTCTCGAGTTAGAATTTCAAAATCAAATAAAGATTATTTAAAACTGCTTGAAAAAGAAGTTGATTTGCACATTACTGAATTAATTGAAAACCCTGAAGGATTGAGTAATTTTGAAATGCTAAATATTCAACTCGAAAAATTTGAGAATGAACTAGATGATGCCATCTATAAAAACATGAAAAAAATTATTTTTATACATGGTGTTGGCAATGGACGTTTAAAA
Organism: Bacteroidota bacterium; assembly: GCA_947449125.1. Taxonomy (GTDB): domain Bacteria; phylum Bacteroidota; class Bacteroidia; order B-17B0; family Aurantibacillaceae; genus Aurantibacillus. Next base: position 3,310 of record CANFQR010000240.1, read on the forward strand.
CAAGAGATTGTTTCCAGATTAAATAAAACTAAAGGTGTTACTTTTCATGACGCTTCTTATAAAGATTATGGTTTTGGAGCAACACAGGTAAATATTTTATAAATTAAATTTTAATAATAACATGATTCCTTTTTCTCCACCAAGAATTGATGATAAAATTTGTGAAGAGGTTATTTCAGCTTTAAAAAGTGGATGGATAACTACTGGACCAAGAACAAAATTATTTGAAAAAAAAATAACAGAATATTGTGGTAATAAAAATACTATTTGTTTAAATTCTGCCTCTGCAGGCCTTGAAATTATTTTGAGATGGTTTGGTGTAACAGAGGGTGATGAAGTTATTTTACCGGCATATACATATTCAGCTACAGCTAATGTAATTATTCATGTGGGTGCAAAACCAGTTTTTGTTGACGTCAACCAACATGACTTTAATATTTCGGTTACTGAAATTGAAAAAGCAATTACAAAAAAAACAAAAGTTATTATGCC
>CANFQR010000241.1 GCA_947449125.1 Bacteroidota bacterium
CAAGACTACCATATATAGCGAATCCATCGAGTGCAAATGCAACTGGCAAAGTTGCTGATGTTTGGCTATATAAATGTAATGGTGCTGTGTGATAGTGATAATCATCGGCTTTACCGCAATGACCGCCAAAATCATCTAATTGCCCATCTAAAAATGCATCAACACCAGTATTAGTATAAGGATTAAAAATAGGCACACCGTTAACTGCAACTGCAATTGCCCCACGGTAAAAATGTAGTTGATTTACAGGAATTGGCGTAGATGCAACTACAGCATTTAATGGAATTGGCCAAGCATTGCTACCGATATAGCATTGCGGTACAGGGACTTGTTGCTGCCAGCCATGATTTGAAATGCCAACCATCATGGTATGGTCTGGAATTCCTTTAGATTCGATGTAAAAATAATTAGAGTTCCAAAAAGTATGAACTTTTGGTTTGAAGGGAACGAAAGCAGAATCTATATATAACGGATTGGTTGAAACTAATATTGAATAAATACTTTTTTGCTTAAAACTATAAAAACCAAGAATAATGGAAAGAACCAAAAATGGTAAAGCAAATTTTAATTTATTGAAATTTATTTTTTTAAATAGTAAAATAAATAAGGCAACTAAAATAAGGCAAATAGAAACGATTTGTAGGTATAAATAATAATTTATCTGAATTTCTTTTTTAAGAATGGGACTGTTTTTTTTATTTAAAGAAATAATCTCTGCATTTCTTTTTTTTATATAATCTTGGTCTTTAATTGAAAAGCCACTTAGTGGATAATTAACAATGCTATTATTAGGTGTTTCAATAAAAACATTTCCGTTTTTATACATAAAAAATGTACCTGAAATAGTTTCATTATTAATGATAATATTCCATTCTCGATTATTTATGACGCTATTTTTTAGGTCGTGAGCCGAAAGATGATAAAATAAAAGGACCAAGAGCGATAAAATAAATTTTTTCATAATTATTGATTAAAAAAATTGTTTTAAAGTAAGTTGTGAGATTAAAAATAATAGGATATAATGCAAACGTATAGTAATCTTAATATTAATTACTTGTTAAACCTAATACAGCTTGCAATAAGCCCAAGTCATCAAAGCTTCGTGGCATGTTGTATTTTTTGATTTTTACTTTTTCTAAAGCTTTTCCAGTAGCTTCGCCCATGGCAATGGCTTTTTGGTGATCTTGCCAGGTGTTTTTTTCAAAATAGGATTCTACATTACTTGGACTAGTAAAAATTATTATTTCGTTTTCAGGCGAAATTTCTTCGCTAATGTTTAAAGTGGCATACACTTCTAAATTAACCACGTTTTCACGTTTAACCATTTGCCATTGTATACTTTGCATACTGCCTCTAGCAATAGGGAATAAAACGCGTGCATTACCAACTCTGCTGCTAAATTGTTTCCCAACTAATTTTATATCTGTACTTTGTCCAATAAAATCGGCTCTGTAACCAAACGCTCTTAATTCGGCACTTGTAGAGCTGCCAATGCAGCCAAATTTAACTTGTCCAAATTCAGGTTTTTGATTAAAGAAATAACGCACAGCATGTTTGCTGCTAAAAAATATCCATTCGGTTCTTGGTAAAAATTTAATGGTAATTTGTTTAAATTCAATTAAGCTTTTTCCTTGTATATCAAAACCTAATTTTTCTAAAGCACTTGGTAAATAATCTTGTTCTTTAAATGTTTTAGTTACAAATATTTTTTTTGGTTTAATGGCTTTAATATGTTCATACATTCTGTCTACAAAACCATCGGTATCTAAAGTTTCAAAAAATAATTGTTTTGGTTGTTTGTTCCATTCTTCGGCAATGCTTACCCACACTTTAAATCTCAATCTGTCTTCATCATCCATTTCGGTGTCGCAATAGGCTCCAAAAGGCATATGACAACCCCCTTCAAAGAGATTTAATAATTGACGTTCGATATTAATTTTAATTAATACATCTAAATCGCTTATTTGGTCAATTATTTCAAGAATGTCATTATCATCTTCTCTAGTTTGCCAAGCTATTACGCCTTGAGCTGGGGCAGGTACAAATTCTTCAGGATTTAATTTTTCTACTGTAAAATCGTCTAAATCCAGTTCCAGCCTTTCTACGCCGGCAGCAGCAATAAGTATCGCATCAAAATCACCTTCTTTTAATTTGTTAATGCGTGTGGGCACATTACCTCTTAAGTCTTTAACTTCAATATCGGGTCTAAAAGCGAGTAACTGAGATTTTCTTCTGGAAGAAGAAGTTCCAACAATTGCGTTTTTCTTTAATCCGAATTTTAATTTATCATCTGCCGCATTATCATTAATAATTAATATATCAGATGGGTCTTCACGTTTTGAAACACCTGCAATCATTAGCCCTTCCGGACTTTCTGTAGGTAGGTCTTTAAGCGAATGAACAGCCAAATCAATATCTTTATTTAGTAAAGCTTCTTCTAACTCTTTTGTAAAAAAACCTTTACCTTCTAATTTGTCGAACGAAGTATTCCATTGTTGTGACTGATCGCCTTTGGTAGAAATAATTTTAATTTCTACTTCAGCATTTTTTTCTTCTAGTAAATTTTTAGTGTAGTTGGCTTGCCATAAAGCAAGTTCACTTCCGCGGGTGCCAATAATTATTTTTCTATTCACGCGGCAAAGATAAAAAATAAAAAGGGATTGATTTATTTTTTAGAGTTTAGTAAAAGTTCTTTGGCAGTTTTTATGGTTACAGCATTATACTTTTTTTCCAAATACGAAAGCACTTTTTCTAAAACTTCTTTACTGTTGGCGTCAAGAGAATTTATTTCTTTGGCAAAAACTTCATTAATTGCAATGTCTTTTATGGTTTTTACTTGTCGGGGTATTTCACTAAACGCTAATTCAACACGGCGTTCTTTATGAAGCCAATTAAATTGTTCGGTTTTATTGGCAATTATTTGTTCGCATTTAGCAATTTCTTTTTTTCGTAATTGTAAATTAGCTTCGGCTTGTTCTTTTAAAGAGTTAATATTTATGTAACGCACCTGGTTGTTTTTTGCTACTTCATCGGATACATTGGCGGGTATTGCTAAATCAATAATTACTTTTTTTGACGTTTCATGTTGGTTTAAATTGTCGAAAACTGATTTTGTAATAATTGGTTCTGAGCTAGCGGTACAAACTATTATAACATCAAAACCGTTTTTAAAATCAGAAAGTTCGGACAAGGTAAAGGCTTTACCTTTTAATATTTTAGCTAATTTTTCAGCGTTAGTTAGCGTGCGGTTAAATACCGTAAAGTTGGCGAATTTATGTTTTTGAAGATAATTGGCCATTGTAGTATTAGTTTCGCCACTACCAACAAAAATAATTCGTGCATCGTTTTTTATACCTAATTCTTTTAACTGCCTGTATGCTAATGATGCGATAGAAACAGGATTTCTCGAAATTTCGGTATTGGTATAAATATCTTTTGCTGTTTCTATGGTTTGTTTTGTAAGTAGGCGAATAAAATCGCCAGTAAGCCCAAGCATATTACAAAAATCATAAGCTTTTCTTACTTGCGTAATTATTTCTCTTTCGCCAACCACCATAGAATCTAGCGATGAGGCTACTTTTAAAATATGTTCTACTGCATTTTCGCCAAAAAAAAGTTCGGCACTTTCGCTAAGAGTATTTACTTCAACATTGTTTAACCGACTATTTAGGAAAAGAATAATTTCTTTAATTAATACATTAGATAACTCTTGATTTGAAGTAAAAAATAATTCTACTCTGTTGCATGTGCTTAAAAAAAGAAACTCATCAAAACCGAAGTTTAGTTTTAGTGCTCC
>CANFQR010000242.1 GCA_947449125.1 Bacteroidota bacterium
ATAAACAAATAACATAATCGCACTTTTCATCATGTTTCAATATGGATGCAATTTTTGTTGCATTTTCGATTGGGTCTAAATATCTCAATCCTTTTATATGCTTTACATCAACTAAATTTTCGAGATTAATCCCAATACCTAAAACACCAATTTTTAAATTTCCTTTTTTGTAAATTTTATATGGTTTTATTTTTTTATTTTTTGACAATGATGTGTCGTCGAAATTATAATTACAATTTATAAAATCAAATGAAGCATGGGGCATTTGCTTTAAAATATTTTCACAACCTTCATCAAAATCGTGATTACCAAATGTAACAGCATCGTATTCCATCATACTCATTAACTTGTATTCTATTTCACCATGATAGTAATTAAAGTATGGTGTCCCTTGAAAAATATCTCCTGCATCAAGTAACAACACATTTCTATTTTCTGACCTAATGTTTTCAATTAGTTTGGCTCTCTTGGCAAATCCAGCTTCGCCCGGATATTTTGCATCGTTAATAGGAAATGGCTCTATCCTGCTATGTTGATCATTTGTATATAAAATAGTTAATTTGGTAAAGCCGTGCTCGCTTATTAATTTATTTTCAGAGTAACTATTTAGCCCATAAATAGCTGCTGTGGCCCCTAAAGTGTATTTTAAAAAATCGCGTCTATTTTGAAATTTGTAGTCGCCCATCGGTGTATGGAATTATTTGTTTTTTATTTTCGCTTAAATAAATACAATAATTTATAATAGCGTCTCTTATTTTTAAATTAGATTTTTCTGTAGTAATAGGGGTTTTAAAAAAAACAAAACTATCGCCACCAGAAGCTAAATAATCACTTGTTATAATTGTATATAACTTTTGAGGCTCAATATTTTCACCATTTATTTTAGCTTCAAGTAGTTTTTGATTATCGGCCTTAATAAACAAACCAAAAAACGGATGCTTTTTTTCAATAACCAAAGCTATTCCATCAAGAAGTTTTTGACCTGTAATTTTTACCAATACCAGTTCATTTTCAAAAGGCATCAACTCAAAAACGTTAATAATTTTGATATTACCTGCAGGTAAATTTACACGAAGTCCTCCACGGTTAATTAGCACAGCATCAGGTTTTATATTGGCAAATTCTTTTTTTGCAGCAAACATTAACGCATCGCAAACAAAATTTCCAAGAGTAGTTTCATCGCCTTCTTTTTTAAGGACAGCCGCTGAAAAGGCAATTGTTTTTTCTGTCTCTTCTGTAACCTTAAGTTTATAATTTATAAGTTCAGCATTTACTTTTTGATTAGATGAAACATCTTTTAAATTCAAATGCGTAAAATTCTGTTCCTGCTTAATGTAAATTTTGGAACAAGATTCTAAAACAAAAACTAATGTAATAAGGTATAAAATTTTGCCTTTCACTAAAAAAGTTATTTTTGTAAATATAAGATTTTGTAACAGCTTATATTTTATTAAAAAGTTACTATTTTTTTAAATAAAATTTATGGTAAAATCAGAAACTAAAATCAGGGTAAGGTATGGCGAAACAGATCAAATGGGTTATGTATATTACGGTGTATACGCTCAATATTATGAAGTAGGCAGAGTTGAAGCTATGCGCCTTTTAGGCTTTAGCTACAAAGAGATAGAACAAAAGGGTTTACTTATGCCTGTAATAGATTTTTCTATATCTTATAAAAAACCAGCCTATTATGATGATGAAATTACAGTGATTACATTTATTCGAGAAAAACCAAATGGCTATAGATTTAATTTTGAATACGAATGTTACAATTCTTCAAATGAATTATTAAATACCGGTAAGGTAACTCTAGTTATGTTAGAGAAGACAACTAACAAAATGACTAAAATTCCCGAATGGTTCGAAAACGCGTTAAATCGCTTTTTTTTACCTTAACAATGGCTAAAATTCCTTAATTTTGCTTTGCTTTATTTCAAGGAATGATGACAGAAAAAAAAATACAAATGGTTGACCTTAAAGGTCAATACGAAAAAATAAAAAGCGAGATTGACTCAGGTATTCAAGAGGTAATCAATACTACTGCTTTTATTAATGGTCCCGCAGTTAAAGAATTTCAAAGCGATTTAGAAAAATACTTAAATGTAAAACATGTAATACCATGCGCAAACGGAACCGACGCACTTCAAATTGCAATGATGGCTTTGGGTTTAAAACCAGGCGATGAAGTAATTACAGCCAGTTTTACATATGTTGCAACAGCCGAGGTTATTGGTTTGCTTGGTTTAACACCTGTGTTGGTTGATGTGTATCCAGACACTTTTGATATAAACATTGAAGAAATTGAGCGCAACATTACATCTAAAACAAAGGCAATTGTTCCTGTTCATTTATTCGGGCAATGCGCAAATATGGAACGCATAATGACCTTAGCAAAAAAACATAATTTGTATGTTATTGAAGATGTAGCACAAGCTTTAGGTGCGGACTATATTTTCTCTAATGGCACCAAACAAAAAGCGGGAACTATTGGTACAATTGGCTGTACATCGTTTTTTCCAAGTAAAAATTTAGGCTGTTATGGTGATGGCGGAGCAATGTACACAGACGATGATGAGTTGGCAAAAAAAATGAGAATGGTTGCTCACCACGGTCAAAGTGTTCAGTATGTTCATGACGTTTTAGGCGTTAACTCAAGATTAGATACAATTCAGGCTGTTGTGCTTAAAACAAAATTAAAGCATCTTGATAGTTATGCATTTGCAAGAAATAAAGTTGCAGATTATTATGACAAAGCATTTGCAAATAATCCAAAATTAAAAACACCTGTGCGATCACTAAATTCCAATCATGTTTTTCATCAATACACATTACAATTAACAGGAATAGACAGAACAAAATTGCGGGAGCAATTAGCCGAAAAAGGTATACCAGCAATGATTTATTACCCAATACCTTTACACATGCAAAACGCATACAAAAGTGATAGGTACAAAGACGGTGATTTCCCTGTAACAGAAAAATTGTGCGCTTGTGTGCTTTCGTTACCAATGCACACAGAACTGGAACCAGAAACGTTAAGGTATATAACCGAAACAGTTTTACAGTTAATTAATTAGTATTTTTCAAAAAAAATCTATGAAAATTTCAGTTATAGGAACAGGATATGTTGGTTTAGTAACTGGCACTTGCTTTGCAGAGGTTGGTGTTGATGTAACTTGTATTGATATTGATGAAAATAAAATTTCGAATCTAAAAAAAGGTGTGCTTCCTATTTACGAGCCAGGTTTAGAAGAAATGGTTTTACGTAACACACAAAAAAAACGCCTGCATTTTTCAACATCCATTACTGATAACATTGGGCAAGCTGAAGTTGCTTTTATTGCTGTTGGCACTCCGCCTGACGAAGATGGCTCTGCAGATTTAAAATATGTACTTGCCGTTGCCTCATCAATTGGAAAGCACATGCAAAACCCAATTGTTGTAGTTACAAAATCTACCGTACCAGTAACTACTGCAGAAAAAGTTAGAAATGCCGTGCAAACCGAATTAGATGCAAGAGGAGTGAAAATTGATTTTTATGTTGCTTCAAATCCTGAATTTTTAAAAGAAGGTGCTGCTATAGAAGATTTCATGAAGCCTGACAGAATTGTTGTAGGAACTGACAGACCGGAGGCAGAAGACATAATGCGCAAACTATACAAACCATTTTTAATGAATGGGCATCCTATAATTTTCATGGACATTCCATCTGCCGAAATGACAAAATACGCAGCAAATGCCATGTTAGCAACAAAAATAAGTTTCATGAATGATATTGCTAATCTATGTGAAAT
>CANFQR010000243.1 GCA_947449125.1 Bacteroidota bacterium
AGTATTAAATAGAAAATAAATTGCATCTAGAGTTATTTCATTATCTCCTTTATTTAATAATTAAAGAACGGGTAGCAAAAATAAGATTTTTTTAGCAATTTGGTAGCATAATTGTAAAAAAATGCAGATTCATTCAAAATTACCAAACGTAGGCACAACTATTTTCACAACCATGAGTGCTCTGGCAAAAGAAAATAATGCAATTAACCTTTCACAAGGATTTCCCGATTTTGAATGTAACCCGCTGTTACTTGAATTGGCTCAAAAACACATGCGTAATGGCTTTAACCAATATGCACCTATGCCCGGTGTTATTCAACTAAGAGAGCGTATTGCTCAAATTATAAGTAATTGCTACAACAACAACTACAACCCTGAAACCGAAATTACAGTTACCGCTGGAGCAACGCAAGCAATTTATACAGCCATTGCAGCATTTGTAACTATTGGTGACGAAGTAATTGTTTTTGAACCTGCTTACGATTGTTACATTCCTGCAATTGAATTACATGGAGGTAAAGCAATAATATCACAATTAAATACCGAAAATTTTTCGATAAACTGGAATGATGTAAAATCAAAATTAAGCGATAAAACTAAAATGATTTTGATAAACTCTCCCCATAACCCAAGCGGTACAACAATTAAACCCGAAGACCTTGCCGAATTAGAAAAAATAGTTGCCGGAAAAAACATAATAGTTTTAAGTGATGAAGTATATGAACATATGGTATTTGACGGCGAATTGCACCAAAGCGTAGCCCGTTATAAAACTCTTGCAGAACAATCTGTAATCGTGTCTTCTTTTGGCAAAACAATTCACACCACCGGCTGGAAAATTGGTTACGTAGCCGCTAAGAACCAGTTAATGTCAGAGTTCAGGAAGGTACATCAATTTTTAGTGTTTGCTGTCAATCATCCGTTTCAACTGGCAATTGCCGATTTTTTATCAGATGAAAACAACTATCTTGATTTAAAAAATTTTTATCAATATAAACGCGATTTATTTTTAAAATACACTGCTACATCAAGATTAAAACCTCTAAAAACTACAGGCACATATTTCCAATTAATGAGCTACAAAACAATTAGTAACGAAGCGGATATTGATTTTGCGGTTAAGCTTACAAAAAACAATCAATTAGCCACTATACCCCTCTCTGTATTTTACAGCAATAAAAAAGATGATAAAATTTTACGGTTTTGTTTTGCTAAAAAAGACGAAACGCTTGAGAAAGCAGCAGAAATAATAAACAAATTATAAAACGGTCTAAAATAAAAAACCTAAGTAAAACAATTACTTAGGTTGCAGTTTTTTTTAAAGAAAAACAAAATTATTCTATAATGTTGGTTTCTGATTTTGCCTGGTTTTTATATTTTACCAAACGAAATGTCCAATAAGACAACATGCCTATAACAAATAAAGAGATAAAGAAATTAGGTCCATGACCTAACACACGCATTCCTTTAAACACCCAATAAGAGAATTTACCAATTCCTTCAAAAATGTCTGTCCATGTAATCATTAAGCTTGTCATATCTTTTAAATTTGTAAGTTTACAAAACAAAAATAAGTATAATTTACAAATAAAAAAATAGTGTTTGCCGGCTTTTTAAATAAAGGAATTAGGGGAAGTTTAGTATTGTTGGCGCTATTATTTTTAGGCTCTGCCTTAGTACTTTATTTTGCTCCCAAAAATTTAGAATTTAACAATTACCCCAATTTGTTTTATAATTATTTTTCTAAAAAAATAAACAACAAACTAATCATTACACTACTTAATTTTTTGTTTCTTGGTATAGGTGTTATTTTAATTAGCCTAATTTCTGTGAGGCAAGAAATAACCGATAAATTAAATTATTTTCCAGTTTTTATTTTTTTAATGCTGGGTATTGCGTGTGTAAACCCAAAAGAAATTACTCCTCAAGTTTTTACAAATGTTTTTGCATTATTCTCTATTTATAAACTTTTAAATACTTACAGAAAAGAACATATTTTAAACGATTTATTTGAGGCTGCTTTTTGGTTGAGTATTTCGGCCTACATTACCATTTCAAGTATAATTAGTTTTCCTTTATTTTTTATTATACTTTTAATTTTAAGGCCATTTTATTGGCGCGAATGGGCAATGGCTTTAATAGGGTTTTTGTCTCCTATTTTAATTTGCGAAGGAATTGCTTACTTGAGCGATTTTACAATTGGGTATCTATTAAAATCAACCGTATTATTTTTTCAATTCTTAACACCACCATCAATTAGCGAATATTATTTTCCATTGTTTGCTTTTCTTGTTGTTACGCTCGTCATTTCTTTGTTAAACAGTTTAATGCACGGATTTGGCAACACCGTAAAAAAACAACGAACAAAAATTGTTTTACTTTGGCATTTGTTTTTCTCGATATTCGGTTTTTTCTCTGGCGGAGCAAATAGTTCAAGTATTATTTTAACGTTTGCTTTTCCTTTATCGTTTTTTATAGGCGACTATCTATTTAGCATCAAGCAAAAAAAAATTACAAATACCATTCTGGTATTCTTTTTACTTTGCATTGCCGTTGTAATTTTGGGCGAATTTAACCTAATTTGATTTTAAATATCGCACTTTCTTTTTAAAACTGAATTTAAAATTTACTCAAAGCAAATTGCAGACGTTTTAAAACCTCATCCTTTCCGATTAATGCCAGCATGTCGAATAACTGTGGGCCTCCCGAAACACCGGTTATTAAAACTCGCAGTAACTGCATATCTATTTTTCCGGCTTCTAACACTAGTTTTTCAAAACAATCATGTATGGCAATAGAATTCCATTCGTTACAATTAGTAAATGTATTTAAAACACGGGTAAACAAATCTTTACTTTGATCATTCCACTTTTTTGAAATAACTTTTTCGTCATAAGAAGTTGGCGCTTCAAAAACATATTTACCATGGTCCCAAAACTCGTGAACAAACTGTACCTTTTCTTTTACTAGTTTGCAAAAATCAATCAAAAACTCGTCATTCATAGCATAGCCCTTCTCTGTTAATAAAGGCTTAAAGGCTTCGGCTAATTCAAAATCAGACTTTTTACGCAAATATTGTTGATTAAACCATTTTGCCTTTTCAGGATCAAATTTTGCACCAGACTTATGAACCCTTTCAAAAGAAAAAAGTGCCGCCAATTGTTCTAAGGTAAAAATCTCCTCATTATTTCCCGGATTCCATCCTAACAAGGCTAAGATATTTACAAATGCTTCGGAATAATAACCGGTTTCTTTATAACCAATGTAAGGCATTGTTTCGCGCGGGTCGGTCCAACTTAAAGGAAATACAGGAAACCTGGCTTCTCTCTTAGAGATTTTTCCGTTGCCATCAGGATTTAAAATCAAAGGTAAATGAGCCAGTTTTGGCATCTCGTTTTCTAAACCTAAATAACGGTAAATTAAAATATGAGCAGGCGCGCTTGGTAACCATTCTTCTCCGCGAACTGCATGCGAAATCTCCATTTCAATATCATCTACAATGTGCGCTAAATGATACGTAGGCATACCATCGCTCTTTAATAAAACCTTATCATCTACTTGCGATGAGTTTACAGTAACCCACCCCCGAATAATATCATTAAAACGAATCTCTTCATTTCTGGGAACTTTTAAACGAATAACGTGTTTTGCACCTTCGGCCAATAATTTTTTTACCTCATCATCGCCTAAAGTTAATGAATTGCGCATGTTTTGACGCGTCACGGCATTGTACTGAGGCGCAACTACATTTGCTGCTTCCATGCGTTTACGCATGTCATTTAATTCTTC
>CANFQR010000244.1 GCA_947449125.1 Bacteroidota bacterium
ATCATCTGTTAAGCCTAATTTTACAAATACATCCCATGCTTTGCAATAACCTTTTTGACGCAAAGTTCCTCTGAGCATAGTTTTAATATTATCTAAACCATAAACAGAAATATAGCTTAAACTATCTCTGTTTGCATAAGCGTCAAACTCTCCATAACCTTCTATTTCAACAATATCAGTTTGAGAAAATAAACGGTTATATGGTAAAAATTTTAACTCCCCATTATGTAAGTATTGAGCAGTTCCTTGCCCTGCTAAAATAACATTTCGTGGATTCCAGCTAAACTTATAGCCCCAAGGATTATCATTGTTTTCGGGCGCAACCAAGCCACCGCAATACGATTTAAATGAACTAATGTTTCCACCCTGTTGTTTTATTTCATCAATTAGTTTCATTGCGCTAGCATGATCTATTCCAGGATCTAATCCACACTCATTTAAAAGCAAGATATTTTTTTTCTTGGCTTCTGAATCGAGCGCTTTCATTTCGGAACTAACGTAACTCGCTGTTGCTAAATGTTTACCAAACTCAACACAATCGCGCGCCACATCACCATGCATAAATGCCGGCAACATAGAAACAACAAAATCATGTTCGGAAATTATCAATCTACGTTTTTCTTCATCGTTTATATTAAAGCTGACCGCATTGCCGTTTGGATGATTAGCCACTTTTTGCTGAGCTAAATTAATATCAACGTCGGACACGGTAATTTTCCAATTGTATATTGTAGAGTTAGTTAATAAATAGTCTATTAAAGAAACCGTAGATCGACCGGCACCTATAATTAAAATTTTAGTCATGCAGTAAAATTAATACTTTATTATTTATTGGTTAAAAATCAAACTTCACATAAAACAAGGGTAAAAACCCAAGCTGATAGTTTTTTATTAAAGGATCTGCATTAATGTTTGCTGGATCTGGCGCATAACTTAATGCTAATATGTTTTTTGTATTTAATACATTTACCAAGTCAAGTGCAATTTCAGTGCCTGTTTTTTTACCATTTATTTTATAGGAAATCTTCAAATCAAACCTATTATAGGCGGGAAATTGTAAGGTATTAACTTTATCGTCTTGAGCCACAACATCCATTATGGCGTTACTTGCTGCAATATTTACCGGAGAATATCGTTTACCTCCTCCGTAAGTAAACTTAGTTCCAAAACTAAGAATATTATTTTTTCCAATAGTTAACTCATAACCAAGCAATAAATTAGTCATATAATTACCGTTAAAATCTGTATCGGCTATTTTACCGTTACTGGCGGTGTATTTACTCTCAAACAAACTCCCGTTAAACATAAAGAAATAATGATTTTGAAAAAGTTTCTCAAGTGTAAATTCTAAACCATAATTATAACCCGTTCCGGTATTTTGCATTTGATACACAGGAAAAAAACGATTAAACGTTGCACCTCTGTTAAGTGCAGAAACACTAGATGGGATAACATACACTGGAACATTCCATAAATATTGGTAATATAATTCTGTTTTAAATTTTAAATATTTTGTTGCAAAAAAGTCATACCCTAAAACAACATGCTGACTTTTTGTAAAATCCAAATCTTTATTTTTTAATTCCCGACCTGAATTTGCAACCAACACGCCGGTATTTTGGGTTTGACCTGGATTAACAATACTATCTGGTATTGCAAAGTACAAATAAGTAGCCTGCATTTGACTATGAAGACCGTATGCTAAACTAAGTACATGATTTGGTTTTAACTGATAACGTAAACTAGCTCTTGGTTCAACAGTTACTTTATTGTTTAAAGTAAGGTACTGAGAAAATAAACCCGTTATTAAACTTAAACTTTCATTAAATTTATGTACATAACTCACATATGGCTGCAGCAAATAAAAACTTTCCTTAGAATCAATTCTGGTTTTAAATGATTTGTTTTGGATAGCCAAGGCAACCGTATCGTATAGAGAATTAATTTTAACCTTATCAAAATAATTTACGTCAATTTTATTTGCAAAAAAGCCTGCTTTAACACTGTTTTTTGGATTTAATTTACTTTTAACATACCAAGCCAGCGTAGTCTTGCCCTCATAAAAATTATAATTCAAAATTTGCGGCAAGGTGTCGTTTGGCTTAAAATTATCATCTCTCAATACCAAATAATGATTAACATCTAAAGTTTGTGCGCCATAGGCTAAGCTTGTTTTCATGACAGTTCTGCTATTTAGTGCATAAACATTACTCAATATACCTACCCCCATGTTTGAGGAAAAGTATTGATCTCGGTTTAAATCACCATACAATTCTTTAGGTCTGGTTAATGTTTTGCTTAAAATAATTTTAATATCACTTAAACCTCCTATACTACTAAAACTGAACACGCCAGCTTTTTTTGTAGGGAAATTTAATCGAACCCCAAAATCCTGATAACCAGGAACAGCACTTGTTCCAATTTTAAAATTAATACTGCTAAACAATGCTAAGGTTGAATAGCGATAAGTAATTAAATAACTAGCTCCTGATTTTTTACTTAAAGGCCCTTCCAGTGAAGCTTCGGTTCCCAAAACACCAAACTGAAAAGTTTTTTCATGCTTCTCGTTATTTCCGTTTCGCATTTTTAAATCGAACACCCCTCCCAGCGCATTGCCGTAATTAGCAGGAAATGCACCTGTATAAAACTCACTGTTAGAAAGGTACTTGTTATTTATTATACTTTGTGGCCCGCCGGCAGATCCTGCAACTGCAAAGTGACTGGGGTTTGGAATATCAACATCTTCTAAACGCCACAACAAGCCCGAAGGGCTATTTCCCCTTATAACAATATCATTTCTGGAGTCGTTCGTTCCTTGAACACCAGCAAAATTTTGCGCCATTCGGGCCGGGTCTTGTCTTGAACCGGCGTAACGTTCAGTCTCTTCAATACTGAATGCTTTCATGTTAACAGATTGCATATTATTAACAACATCAGTATCGTTTGAAGCCTTTACCTCAACTTCAGCAATATCAACCGTACTTTCTTCTAGTTCTATATTTAAAATCATTTCTTTACCCGAAGTAATTATTAAATCGGTTACAGGAACTGTTTTATATCCTGTATAAGAAAACAAAAACGATTGTCTACCAACAGGCACATTAGTTAATTTATAATAACCATCATTATTAGACGTTACAACAATACCATTACCAATTGATTTTAGCTGAACTACGGCGCCTGGTAATCCAACACCGGTAACTTTATCTACAACTCTGCCTTTTACTGTTTGTGTAACTTGCGAGTAAATAAAATTTGAAACAATAAGCAAGCTTAATAATAGTGTTTTAATTTTCATTTTAAATTGAGAGTTTTAACTAATGAAACAAAAATAAATTAAATTTAATTGAAACCTAAATCCTTAAGGTATTTGACAATAAAAAAAGGTCTGCAAAAACAGACCTTAAAATAAATTGTTACTAGTTGAATTAATTAATTTTTAATTTTCAATACCTGACCAGAACTCAAATTGTTTGATCGTAAATTATTTATTTCTTTAATTACATTAACATCTACATGATGTTTTTTTGCGATACTAAAAAGGGTTTCTCCTTTTTTTACCTTATGTATTATTGCTTCATGGGTTACGGTAGAATTATTATCTGCAACTAATTTATTTTCTTTCTCTTTATTTACAGCTAAACTTTGTTCATTTTTTATCTCAGGTTTAGACTCTAGATTATTAACTTTTTTCGTTTCCCGCACATATACAATAATTTTTTTACCGGGTCTTATTCCTTTTTTACCAATATAGTTCCATGTTTTAATATCTGAAACTGTTACTCCAT
>CANFQR010000245.1 GCA_947449125.1 Bacteroidota bacterium
GAGCGTGTAAGGAAAGAGCTGGAGATTATAGACCAACTGGGATTTTCGGCCTATTTTTTAATTACATGGGACATTATCCGCTACTCTTTAAACAGAGGGTTTTATCATGTTGGCAGAGGTAGTGGCGCAAACAGTGTAGTAGCTTATTGCTTAAGAATTACCGATGTTTGTCCCATTGAATTGGATTTGTATTTTGAACGTTTTTTAAATCCTAAACGCAAATCGCCTCCTGATTTTGATATTGATTATAGCTGGAAAGAACGGGATGATGTAACCGAATATATATTTAAACGACATGGTCATGAACGAACTGCTTTGTTAGGCGCCATGTCAACCTTTAAAGACAGAAGTATTATTCGCGAAATGGGTAAAGTATACGGTTTGCCAAAGGAAGATATTGACCGTTTAATTAAGTATCCAAGTTCGCCCTTAAACGATAATGAGTTGTGTCGTGATATTTTAAAGCATTATCAGTCTGTGGAGGATTATCCTAATTTAAGAACAATTCATGCGGGCGGCGTGTTGGTTTCAGAACTACCCTTAACCAATTATACCTCTTTAGATTTACCGCCAAAAGGTTTTCCAACCACACAGTTTGACATGTATTTGGCCGAAGACATTGGCTTTGAAAAATTAGATATTTTAAGTCAGCGTGGTATAGGACATATAAAAGATGCTGCTGAAATTATTTAAAAAAATAAAGGGGTTAAAATTGATGTGCATGAGGTTGAAAAGTTTAAAAAAAATGAGAAAGTTCAGCAACAGTTAAAGTCAGGAGATACAATTGGTTGTTTTTATATAGAAAGTCCTGCCATGCGCGGCTTGCTAAAGAAATTACATTGTCAGGATTACTTAACCCTAGTTGCTGCCAGCTCAATTATAAGGCCGGGTGTTGCCAGCAGCGGCATGATGAAAGAATATATCTCACGGTTTCATAACCCAAATGGTTTTAAATATTTGCATCCGGTTATGGAAGAACAACTGAAAGAAACTTTTGGTGTTATGGTGTATCAGGAAGACGTGTTAAAAGTAGGTCATTTTTTTGGTGGTTTAGATTTAGCAGATGCAGATGTGTTAAGGCGCATGATGAGTGGAAAAAGTAGGAACAAAAAACATCTCAACGAAATTGCCGACAAGTATTATGCACATTGTAAACATGCCGGTTATTCTGATGCCCTTGCTAAGGAGGTATGGCGGCAGATAGAATCGTTTGCAGGTTACAGTTTCAGTAAAGCACATTCGGCTAGTTATGCAGTTGAGAGTTTTCAGAGTTTATATTTAAAAACGTTTTTCCCAAAAGAATTTATGGTGGCGGTTATAAATAATTTTGGTGGATTTTATAACACAAAGGTTTATGTAAACGAAGCAAAAAAATTGGGGGCTGTTATTAATTTACCTTGTGTAAATACAAGTCAGTTAAACACAAGTATTATTAATAATGATATTTATTTGGGTTTTATTCATGTGCAGTCATTGCAGTCGGATGTTATTAATCAACTAATTATAGAGCGAGAACGAAATGGTGCCTATGTTAGTTTAGAAAATTTTATGATACGAACTCAAATTGGGATTGAACAGTTAAAAACGCTTATCAGAATTGACGCCTTACGATTTACACAAAAGTCTAAACGTAATTTGTTGTGGGAAGCACATCTTTTTTACAACAAAAGCAATCAAAAATCAAATTATCACACTTCTGTTATGTTTGAGGAAGCTACTGAAGAATGGGTGTTTCCTGAATTGGAATATAATGCTGTTGAGGATGTGTATGATGAGATGGAATTATTAGGTTTTCCAATAAGTATGAATGAGTTTGATCTGCTTAAAACAAAAAAGCGTTTGGATACGAGAGCGGGTAATTTAATGGATAATATTGGTAAAGCAATACGCATAATGGGTAATTATGTAACGTATAAACCGGTTCGTACAAAGCGAGGAGAGCTGATGGCTTTTGGAACTTTTTTAGATGAATGTGGAGATTTTTTTGATACTGTACATTTTCCTCTTGTGTTGTCGGCTTGTCCGTTTCAGGGTAATGGCATTTATTTAATAATGGGAAAGGTTGTTCAAGAGTTTGGTTTTCCATCTATTGAGGTTCAAAAAATGGCAAAGCTTGCAATTCAAAAAGATCCGAGGACTTAAAGAAACAAGGCTATTAAAAACTAAATAATAATATTTTTTAAACACTATAATAGAAAAACACCAAGTAAAAAATAGAAATTGATAGTTTACTTTTTTGTAAACTTTTCAATAAAATAAAAAAGCTGACAAGCATATAGTTAACTTCAAACGTGACATTAATAAATTAAGTTCCTAAATAATTTTCGGTATTAACAAATCAATTCGTAACGTTTATTACTATTTTCTGAGAATTAACAAAGGAATAAGCAATTTATTCTACTTAATATTTTTAGGTAAAAGTGTTAATCAAATTATAAGTTTATAAATTAAGAATTATGATTAAATATGGCCTTATACTATTGATTTTAAAACTCTTTTAAAATTATAAGATTAAAAAAATTAACAGATGTACAGGTGAACAGAACATATATTAAATGAAGAATTTCAATAACTCGACTTTGATTATGATTTTTTAGGATATCAGTTTAAATTTTCCTAAACATTAAATCAAGTTGTTTTGTTTTATAAATATGAAAATCACCTTTATTATTATCTTTTTAGCTATAGTTATTATGTTAATCACACAGTCGTTTGTCTCAAAAAGCACCAAGCAAACAGAAGAACATGCCTATACGGTAATTAAAGTTTATGATCAGTTTGAAATCAGAAAATACCAATCTGCTCTATTCTCAAGTGTAAAACTAACCAGTAAAGGTTATAAGGAATCTTCTGGTGCGGGATTTAGAGTATTGGCAGGTTACATTTTTGGAGATAATAAAAAGGACGAAAAAATTGCCATGACAACTCCGGTAGTTATGGAATTAGGCGATACTACTAAAATGTTATTTAAGGTGCCTGATGGCTACACAGTTGAAAAATTGCCTCAGCCAAATAATCCTAAAATTGCATTTGAAAAACAATCAGAAAAGATTGTTGCCGCCATTCGTTTTGATGGTTGGGCAAATGATGAAAAAATAAAACACTATACCTCACTTTTAACAAATGCATTAGCCAAGGAAAAAATAGAACATAAAACTATATTTAGTTTTTTAGGCTATAACCCACCTTACGAAGTTTTTAACCGCCGAAACGAGATTGCAGTTGAGCTTGTTAATTATAAAATCGATTAATTTATAGTTTTATTTGTTAATCTGACGCTTATTATCCTGATGCTTACTAAGTAATAACACTCCTGAAAATATCCTAAAAAACAAAACCCTTGTAAAATCTTCATTTACAAGGGTTTCTATTTTCACTTTAGTAGCCCGTACGGGAATCGAACCCGTGTTTCATCCGTGAAAGGGACGTGTCCTAACCCCTAGACGAACGGGCCAAACTAAAAATTTGGAATGCAAAAGTATGAAATTATTTATAAAAACAAAAAAAAATAAAAAAATATTTTAAAATGATGAATAAAGTAACCTGCCAACTATAAAATAAATAGTTATTCCTATAATATCATTTAGGGTAGTAACAAATGGACCAGTTGCTAACGCTGGATTTATTTTAAACTTATTCATAGTTAAAGGCACAAAGGTACCTAAAAAAGAAGCAAACATAATTACAGTAAAAAGTGCTACACTTACTGTTGCTGCTAATTGCCAGTCTTCTATAACAAAAGAATAACCGCATATTAATGCAGAACAAATTAAACCGTTTATTA
>CANFQR010000246.1 GCA_947449125.1 Bacteroidota bacterium
ATCATTACTCGGTTATCGGTTAATGCTTCTGGAATCACAAAGATATCTTTACCTATTTTATGGTTAAAGGAACGAGCAATATCTGCCGTAATTTCTAAATGTTGTATTTGATCTTTTCCAACAGGAACTTTATGGGCATCATAAAGTAAAATATCTGCAGCCATTAAAACTGGATAAATAAACAACCCTGCATTTACGTCACTTAGTCTGTTACTTTTATCCTTAAATGAATGGGCATTGGCTAACATAGGATATGGTGTAAAACAATTTAAATACCATGTTAATTCTGTAACTTGTGGTACACGACTTTGACGATAAAAAACAGTTTTAGTTGTATTTACCCCAAAAGCTAGCCAGGTTGCTGCAACAGAAAGTGTACTCTGTTTAATAAAAGCAGCATCTTTTACACTAGTTAATGTGTGCATATCGGCAATAAATAGTAAACTTTCGCTAGTAGGATTTTTACTTAATTCAATTGCAGGAATTATGGCCCCTAAAATATTTCCAAGATGAGGAACGTTAGTGCTTTGTATACCAGTTAAAATACGCATCATAATTAGTCAAGTAAAGTTAGTGTTTTTTAATGGGAAGAATTTATAAAATTAAATCAATAATGTATTTGCGCATCTTTCTCCATCCATAGCAGCGCTAACAATGCCACCGGCGTAGCCAGCTCCCTCGCCGCAAGGAAAAAGATTTAGTAACTGAGGGTGATGCAATGAATCATTGTCCCTCGGAATTCTCACAGGTGTTGAGGTTCTTGACTCTACGCCAACAATTACAGCTTCATTGGTTAAGTACCCTCTCATTTTACTACCAAAGGCTTTAAAACCTTCTTTTAATGCCGGCCCTATTAACGGTCCTAATACTTGTTGCATATCAGTACTTTTTAATCCTGGCTGATAACTGCAATTTGGTAAAGAAGCGCTGAATTTTCCTGTTGTAAAATCTAATAATCTTTGTGCCGGAGCTGTTTGTGTTTGCCCACCAAATAACCAAGCGTTTTTTTCCAGTTTTTTTTGAAACTCTAAACCTGCCAAAGCCCCATGCTTTTTAAAAGCATCGAAATCTGCCAACTCAAGCCCTACAACAATACCACTGTTGGCGTATGGATTGTTTCGTTTGCTCGGACTCCAGCCATTAGTTACCACCTCTTCTTGATTTGTAGCGCATGGAGCTATAATACCGCCAGGGCACATACAAAATGAGTAAACACCGCGTTTATTAATTTGTTGTACAAGACTGTAACTGGCCGCAGGCAAAAAATTTCTTTTAGAAATAACCTCTTCTGCGTTTCCGCAATGGTATTGTATTTTATCAATTAACTCCTGGGGATGTTCAACCCTTACGCCTAAAGCAAATGGCTTTGCTTCTAGTAAAATATTTTTTGAAAATAAAAGTTCGTAAATGTCCCTTGCCGAGTGTCCTGTTGCCAAAATCACATTATTAACGGGAAGTTCTTGTTCTCCTTTTTCGGATAAAACAATTATAGAAGAAATATAATTTTTCTGAATTTTAAAATCAATTAGTTTTGAATTAAAGTAAATTTCGCCACCATGCTTTAAAATAGTTTCCCTTATTTTTTCTATAAGTTGAGGTAATTTATTTGTACCAATATGAGGATGCGCGTCAATTAAAATTTCTGAGCTTGCGCCATGAAAAACAAACGTTTTTAATATTTTTTCAATGTCGCCTCTTTTGTTTGATCGGGTGTAAAGTTTGCCGTCGCTGTACGTGCCAGCTCCTCCTTCGCCAAAGCAATAATTACTGTTAGGGTTTACTATGTGGTTTTTGTTTATGGCGGCTAAGTCTCTTCTTCGGTCTTTTACATTTTTTCCACGCTCAATAATTATTGGTTTAATTCCCAGTTCCAAACAACGCAATGCGGCAAACAATCCTGCAGGCCCACTACCAATTATATGACAGGTTTTTTTTGATGCGCTCACATTTAAATAATGAACTTCAATTTTTTCATCAACTAAATCTTCATCTATAAAAACCAAGGCGGTTAAATTAATCTCAATTTTTTTTGAGCGCGCGTCAATACTGCGTTTTATAATTTTAATTGAAAAATTTGAGCTTGTGTTTAAACCAAGTTCACGAGCAACTTCTGCTTTTAATAATTGTTCGTTAAGTGCTTTTTGAGGACTAACCTTTAGTTGTATTTTTGTTTGCATATTTTTAGGAAGGATTTTACCCTTCAATAATTAACTAATCTACCCTTCAAAAGTAACTGTAAAAACTACCATGCGCGAACGCACTTTGTCAATACTGTTGGTAAAAACACTGTTTTCGGGTTTTAATAAATTTCGGGTTCCAATTATTAATTTCATTTCAAAACCTAACTTAAAATATTCAAGGTAAAAGTCAGTGCCGGCACCCGCACTGTAAAAAAAATCGTCACGCAAAAGTTTTACATTGTCGTCTAATTGGTTTGGGCCTCCTGTAGCAACACCAGCAGATTTTTTTCTGGAAGCCAGGTCTAAAGAATAGCCACCTCCGCCAATAACATAAGCACTAAAATTACCAAGCCGCTTTGATTGTATTTTAGACTCCAAAGGAAAAAACAAAAAAGCAGATTCTACTATTTTTTGAAATACTTTGGAGCTATCCATGGACGCGTTTGCCAAACGATATTCTATTTTTCTTGAGGCAAAGCTAATACTAGGGGTAAATCGGAGCCTTAAATAGTCGAATATTCGCGCATCACTCACTATTCCAATTGCAAAACCAGGCGCCGGTTGCGAATAAATTGTTTTTACTCTATATCGTGTTTTACCAATAATAGTGTCAGGAAACAATGAGTTGGGTTTTGGATTAATTCTAAAATCTGTGGAATTACCGGCAATTGTAAAACCAAAATGTACTTTTTGTTTATAAAATTTAGGTAGGTGAACACCGTAGCCATCATTTTCTTGCGAGAATAAATGGAAGGCGATAAAAAAAAAGACGATTATAATTAATGGCTTTTTCAGATTTATTTAACGGTTTATTTACTTACAATATTGTGTAAAGTTATTGATTTTGTTGAGTTTAATGCTGCAATAAACGAATAAAAAACCCTAAATTTACGCCGTTATGGAAATTCAGGTTTTAAAATCCAAATTACATTGCGTTACTGTTACTCAGGCCGAATTGGATTATATTGGCAGCATTACTATAGATGAAGACTTAATGGATGCCGCAAATTTTATTGAAAACGAACAGGTTCATATTTTAAATAAGAATAATGGCGAGAGGTTTATTACCTATGTTATTAAAGGCGAGCGAGGAAGTGGTGTAATATGTTTAAATGGGCCAGCTGCATTAAGAGTAAAATTAGGCGATGTTGTAATTGTATTGTCATATGCATTAATGGATTTTGAACAGGCAAAAAACTTTCGTCCATGGGTTGTCTTTCCTGATACTCAAACTAATAAACTAAAGTAAAGTGGCTAAGTTAAACAACACTAAATCCATAATCCAATTTATTGTACTTTTTGGCATTGGTGTTTTGTTAATTTGGTTGTCTTTAAAACAAGTAGAGTCTGAAAAAGACAATATTATTAATGCGTTTAAAAACGCCAATTATTTTTGGGTTATTATTTCATTGCTTATTTCCTGGTTTAGCCATTTTTTAAGAGCTTATCGGTGGAACTATTTATTAAAACCAACCGGGCATGATATAAAAATAATTAACTCAAACTGCCATGTTATGGTGGGTTATCTTGCCAATTACGGTATCCCAAGAATGGGTGAAATTTCACGCTGCACATTAGCCGCTAAATACGATAACATTCC
>CANFQR010000247.1 GCA_947449125.1 Bacteroidota bacterium
AAATTAAGAACGAGAGATATTTTTTTAAAAACATCATTAGACTATTTAAGAATAGAAGGTGATGATAAATATTCTTCAAATTTGGGGAGACATCTTAGAAATTTTAATTTCAGAAACGATGTTGTTGATTTAGCTTTTACAGGTGAATGGGTATTTAAGGAAATAAAAGACATAGGGAACACATACAGATTCAGAAATAGTTTTAGAGCATATATTTTTGGAGGAGTAGGTGTGTTGTATTCTAATCCTAAAAGTTATTACCAGGGCAAATGGGTAAGCATGAGGCAATACAGAAGCGAAGGATACGCATATAGCCCAGTAGTATTAAACATTCCTTTTGGATTTGGTTTTTATTTTACATTTGAAAAACGCAATCGTTTTGGTTTTGAAATGAATTTTAGAAAAACATTTTCAGATTATTTAGATGATATCAGTGGTAATTACACATCTTCTATACCAAAAGACCCTTATAAACAAGGGTTAATATTAAGAACAAGTGAATTAGATCCAGAATATCTTCAGGAAAATTCAATCGCCTCAATGTCTCATAGCTGGGGTGAAAAAAGAGGAGACAATACTCATAAAGATTCATATGTAACAATTAGTTTAAGCTATAGTCGTGTAATTAAAGGAAGAGTATCATTTTACAACAAGAGATATGGGTTCCTTGGTGGACGAAAAATGAAAAAAATAAGGACGAAATTTTAAAAAAGAAATCCCATTAAATTGGGATTTTTTTTTATAAAAAATTTACCTTTAGTCATTATATTTGTAATCTAATTTTTATGAAAAAAATAATTATTATCGCATTAGTAATTTCGCTTTTTTCTTGCGAAAATAAAGACAGTAACGAAATAAATTCTGATATTGTAAATAACTCTGAAAGTGCAGATGGAAAATCAAATTCAGATTTGGCCGAAATAAAATTTGAAGAAGATGTTTTTGACTTTGGGAAAATTACTCAAGGAGAAATTGTTAGCCATGCCTTTGCTTTTAAAAATATAGGAAAGAGTAATTTAATAATTAGTGGAGCTAGTGGAAGTTGTGGCTGTACTGTTCCTGAATGGCCTAAAGAACCAATTAAATCAGGTGACGAAAATAAAATAAATGTTGTTTTTAACAGCGAAGGGAAAAGTGGATTACAAGAAAAAACAATAACTATTGTTACAAATTGCGAACCAGCCACAAGAATTTTAAAAATAAAAACTGAAATAATTGTTGCCGAAATAGCTAAATAAATATTTATAAACCCGATTTTCAGTTATCAACTGAATAATCATTAACAAACAAAAAAAACATGAACAACCTAGTAATTTTAATGGGAGCTCCTGCACCAGGACAAAGTCCTTTAATGCAATTTTTACCTTTAGTGGCAATAATTATTGTATTTTATTTTTTTATGATCAGACCTCAAATGAAAAAAGCAAAAGAACAGAAAAAATATATTGAGGCATTAAAAAAAGGTGATAAAATTTTAACCATCGGAGGTATTTACGGGAAAATTGCAGATATAAAGGATGATGGTACAATAATTATGGAAGTTGAAGACGGAAGTAAAATGAAAATTTCAAAAAATGCCGTATCTCAAGATGCAACATCTACGTTAAACCAACAATAATCTAAATTTAAGCGTTTGAACCAATCAAACAATTCATACTCCAAAAATAAATTAAAGCCTGGCAAAGCCACGGCTTTTTTTATTTGTTTAGCCGTTTCAAGTTTACTTTGGCTGCTACATGCTTTAAATACCATTTATAATTACACCATTATTGTTCCGGTGTCGTTTAAGAATCTTCCTCAAAATAAAATTCCAATATCTCAAATACCTAATCACTTAAAGCTCGATTTAAAAGCTTCGGGTTTAAAATTATTATTAATTTCTGCAAATAATCCATTTAGTAAAATTGACATTGATTTTAATAGCCTAAAAACAACTAACAAACAAAATAATTATGTGTTAGAAGGCAGTAATATAAACTTTATTAGCAGTATAAAATTTGTAACAGATATTAAACACATTACACCTGATACACTCTATTTTACCGAAAAAAACGGTTATCAAAAAAATGTACCAGTAAAAGTTCCATTATTTTTAACATGCGCTCAAGGATATGGTAATAAAAAACCGGTAATATCTCCATCTTATATTACAATTTTAGGAGACACAGCCGTTATAAAAAAAATTGATACTGTTTATACTCAACCAGTTAATTTAGTGAACTTAAACAAAAGCTATAGTTCTTCAATTGTAATTATTAAACCAAATTCATCAATAAATATCTCAGAAGCAGATGTTAATATTTCTATTGATGTTGATAAATTAGTCGAGCATTCAATCAACATTCCTGTTAATGTTATAAAAAATATAAAATACAAAGAAGTAGCTATTTTCCCATCAAAAATTAATTTAAAATATACTTGCCTAAAAAATAATTTTAATAGTAATGATACGCTTTTATTTAAAGCTAGTGTAGATATTACCAAAACAAACTCTATTAATAAAAGTTCGGTTTTTTTAAGCACAGTGCCGGGCAATGTAAATATTTTAAATATACACCCAAAAGAAGTTGAATTTTTAATCATTAAAAAATAATGGTAGTAGGTTTAACAGGTGGCATAGGAAGCGGAAAAACAACAATAGCTAAATTGTTTGAAATACTAAACTGCGCAGTATTTTATAGCGATAACGTTGCTAAAGAATTATATTTTGACGAGACCATTAAAAAAAGCGTAATTAAACTTTTAGGTAAAGAAAGTTACTTATCAGACAAGCAAATTAATAAAGAACACATCAGTTCAAAAATATTTTCTGATCAGTCTTTACTAATACAATTAAACAACATCATTCATCCTGAGGTTATAAAAACATTTAAAGATTTTAAAATTAAACATGCCGGTAAAATTGTTATAAAAGAAACCGCTTTGCTATTTGAAGCAAAATTAGAATTTGAAGTTGATAAAATAATTTTAATTGTAGCCAATAATGATTTAAGGATTCAACGAGTTATTAATCGCGATAATCTAAGCCGGGATGAAACTATAAAGAAACTCAATTCACAATTACCTCAGGAAGAAAAAATTTCTAAATCAAACTTTGTGATTTATAATGACGAAACTGAATTTGTTATTACTCAAGCTCTTAAAATATATAATCAATTAAAAAATGCTTAGGAAAGATTATATTCTAAGACAACTCGAAGAGTTTGGAAAGGTAATGGCTTTAATTTTAAACTATAAAAAGCTTCAGGACTGGGATAAATTTGAAAATGAGATTAACGCTACATCTATAAAATTTACCTCAATCGAAATTAATAAACTTGAAAAATTTAATGAAGCTGATTTTAAAAAAGAAATTTTAAATAACACTACCCTAACTCAAGATCAGTTAAAAATTTTAGCTGATTTACTTTTTGAAAAATTAAATTTTTATGCTCAAAAAAATGACACGATGTCCTATAATAATCTAAAAGTAAAATGTGTGCATTTGTATAAACATATTCAAAATCAACTTACACAAAATGAATTTGACCTAAATGTTTATTATAAACTAGAGATTTTAAATAAAAAAGATTAATTAAAAAAAGATTTTGTTCCGTTTACAATACCTATAACCTTTCCCGATAAAGATTTACCGAAAAAAGGTGAATTTTTGGACTTAGAAAAGTTTGATTTTTCGGTTAACGTTGTATTCTCATCCATAGAAAACAGTGTTAAGTTAGCAGTATTTCCTTCTGAAATAAG
>CANFQR010000248.1 GCA_947449125.1 Bacteroidota bacterium
AACTATATTAACCAGCTTTTAAAAGTTGGGTTCGAGACTATTGATTTTGGTAGTTTTGTTTCTCCAAAGTCAATACCACAAATGCAAGATACTGCCGAGGTTTTAGATTTACTCGATCTTTCTGCCGGAAATTCGAAACTATTGGCCATTATTGCAAACAAAAGAGGAGCTGAGGACGCGCTTAAATTTGAAGAAATTTCTTTCTTAGGTTTTCCGTTTTCTATATCAGAAACGTTTCAGAAAAAAAATACTAACGCTTCTATTGATGAATCTCTTCAGAGAGTTGAAGAAATCCAAAATTTATGTCTGAAATCAAATAAAAAATTATTGGTTTATATTTCTATGGCCTTCGGAAATCCATACGGAGACCTTTGGCATTCTGATATTGCGATTAATTGGTGCAAAAAACTTCATAAAACAGGCATTACTCATTTTGCATTAGCTGACACAACTGGCTCTTCTAATACAGAAACAATTTCTCAACTATTTTCGGCGTTAATTCCCGAATTAAAATCGGTTCAATTTTCAGCGCATTTGCATTCAACCAAAGATAAGGCTTACGATAAAATAAATGCTGCATACACCAGCGGTTGCAATAATTTTGATGTGGCAATTCATGGCTATGGAGGATGCCCAATGGCAACTGATGACCTTACCGGAAATGTGCCTACCGAAATTTTAGAGGATTTTGCCAATAAAAATAAAATTAATTTAAAATTAAATAAATCTGAGTTGGATAAAAGCTACAATCTGAGTTGGGACATATTTAATAATTATCATTAATTTAAAGACATATTTTAAAATCAATCACGTGATAAAACACTACACCACACTCATTTATTTATGTTTGTTTTCTTTGAATATAATTTCCCAAAAGGAATTTGAAAAATTTGGTCCATATGGTTCCATATTGCAAACAGATTTAAAAGAAGCCTTAAAAACAGAAAACAAAGTTTATAAACTAGATTTGAGTTACAAAAATTTAGATCCGAAACTATTAGAAAAACTTTACACTTTAAAAGATTTACAAGCACTTAAATTTAACACGAATGAACTTATCGAATATCCTAAAAATTTTGATGCATTAACAAATCTGGTTTATTTTGCTACCTATAATAACAAGTTTAAATTTTTTCCTCCAAATCTAAAACCATTTTATAATTTATATTATTTAGAATTTCAGCATACAAAAATAGATAGCATTCCTGCTCAAATTGCCTATTTAAATAAACTTCAAACATTAAAATTTGGGAATACTGACGACACATTAAAACTTCCTAATACATTTCAATATTTAAAAAACCTAAAAGAACTAAGTATTGAAAATTGTATTCTAGATAGTTTTCCAAAACAATTATTTAAGTTGACAAACTTATCGTTTTTAAGTTTGTCAAACACGAATACATTTTATTTGACTAAACATTTTGAACGTTTTCAAAATTTAGAAGTATTAATAATCGAAAATAATCATTTAACAAGAATACCTTCCGAAATTTATAAAGCTCAAAAATTACGAATAATTTCTTTGAGAGGAAACAAGTTAACTAAACTACCCGACAGTATTTCACAATTAGAAAATTTAAGTTTGCTTGATATAAGAGGAAATTCTATTGGTGCGGAAGAAATAGAAAAATTAAAAGTTTTATTACCGGGCTGCGAAATTAAATTTTAATCCGTTGCCCTAATCTTAAAACAGAATTTGGTTTTAAACGATTCTTTTTACACAACACTTTAACTGACGTGTGGTATCGTTTGGCAATTTTACCTAAATTATCTCCTTTTCTCACTTTATAATAACCTTTTTTAGATAGTTTTGATTTGGAATTGCTGGCTCTTGCATAACCAATATCTCTTTTATGCCGGTTATGTAGGGCTCTTAAATCGTATTTATTTTCAACGTCAATTTTTCTTAAAACAAATTCATTCGTTTTTAATTCACCTTTTTCATAATCTATAAAATCTTCTGTATCTAAGGCTTGACCCAAGTATCGGAATTCTAAATGTAAGTGGCTTCCGCTAGACCTTCCAGTATTGCCACCCAAACCTATTAACTCACCGGCATTAACAATTTGCCCTGGTTCAACTAATATTCTTGATAAGTGTCCATAAACAGTTTCCAAACCATTATTATGCCTCACAATTACACAATTACCATATCCTTGGCAATATTTTGCCAAACGCACCATGCCATCAAAAGCTGAAACAATTTGATCACCTGTTTCAAGATCAATATCTGTACCGTAATGTGGACGGTATTTTCTCCATCCAAAAACACTTGTTAATGGCCCTTTAATTGGCATTGAAAATCCGCCATCGCCATTTGCTATTAATTGAATTACAACACTGTCTGATTTGAATGATTCGTTAAATTTATAAGGATGCGCCATTAATGTATCCCAACTGGCGTATAAGTCGTGACTGGGGAATAGAATAAGGTTTGTATCAGGACTCTCTTCTTCGTTTTCAGTAACGTTCTCAAGATTAATTACAAATTTGGTTGTATCC
The DNA here is from genome assembly GCA_947449125.1 of Bacteroidota bacterium. GTDB lineage: Bacteria > Bacteroidota > Bacteroidia > B-17B0 > Aurantibacillaceae > Aurantibacillus. The sequence continues at coordinate 2,506 of CANFQR010000248.1, forward strand.
TCTCGTTTTGCCTTACTTTTTTTATCATCACCCGGCTTAGATTTACCATCATGAAAACCATTGGCAATTGCATTTACATTAAAAAACGCAACACAAATGATTGTAAATATGATGGTTATTTTTTTCACTTTTTTTAGAAGATTTGCAAAGATTGAATTTTTATGGAAAAAAGCAAACAATTCATTGCTTATTTGTGCTTAAAGTTGCTAACATACCCCTATTTTTTAACATTTAATTAGATTAAACCCCTTTTTAGGCCTTAAAATTGAAAATTTATAGTTGTTTCGGGATTAGTAATTTTGGAGACTTTTTTGCTATTATTTACTTCAAGGTTTATTATATTGATTTGCTCTTTTAACTGCTCATATAATAATGTACATTCAATGTTAACAATTTTAGGTTGATTTATAGCTGAAAATTCAACATACATCCAAACTGCTTCTTGTTCAATTTCATAGCCAATAAATTTTAGCGGTGTTAATTTGCCATTGTTATTCAGCTTTAAATGCTTTGATAAATAATTAAATAGAATTTTAGAAGTTTCTTCTTTATTTTTTGAATTAATTAAATCAACTGTTTTACGATTTATTTTTGTCAGTGTCGCCTCTAAATCATTTGTAAATAATTTTACAGAGCCTTGAATCGTTTTTTCTTTTTTATCGTATTTTAAATCAATTACGCCCAAATAAAAGGGATGCATAAATGACATAAAAAAAATAATTACTGTAAATAATAAAACTTTTCTCAACTTAGTTGTTGTTTGATTAGTAAAACACGCACTAATTTACAAAAATGACAGAATTTTGGATATGGTTTTCAACAGGGCTTCATCATATTATTGATGTAAGCGGTTATGATCATATATTGTTTGTTGCTCTACTAGTTGTTATTTCGTGTTTTAATAAATGGAGCAAATTATTTTTACTGGTCTCAGCATTTACTATTGGGCACTCAATTTCTCTTGCATTAAGTGTAACAGACGTGCTGAGCGTAAATCAACATCTAATCGAATTTCTGATTGCTTTTAGTATATTAATTACTGCGCTATACCACCTTATTACTTTAAAAAAAGCAGAAAATAAAAACCCTGCCTTTTTATTGGTTATAATTATTTTTTTTGGATTAATACATGGTTTAGGTTTTTCGTTCCTTTTAAAATTTTTATTAAATAAGCAACAAAGTATTTTTTTGCCCTTGTTTTATTTTAATTTAGGTAT
>CANFQR010000249.1 GCA_947449125.1 Bacteroidota bacterium
AGTGCTTCGCTATAATGTGAAAGATTTTGATAAAATGCCACTGCAAACAAAAACACTTTTATATTATTTACACGAAGCAGCGCTTTGCGGCAGAGATATAATTTATGACCAAAATTACAAATACAACCTTGCCATTCGTAAAACATTAGAAGCCATTATTTCTAATTACAATGGCAATGTAGAAGATGAGCAGTATCAAAAATTTATGGTTTATGCTAAACGTGTTTGGTTTAGTAATGGTATTCATCATCATTATAACATGGATAAAATTTTACCTGAATGTAGTCAAGATTATTTTATAAGTTTAGCGAACCAAATTGATGAATCATTATTGCCTTTAAGCAGCGGTGAAACTAAATCACAATTTATAAATTTAATTGCAACTCAAATTTTTGACCCTAAAATTGCCGCCAAAAAAGTTAGTTTAGACCCAAAAACCGACATGGTAAAATCATCGGCGGTTAATTTTTATGAAAACGTAAATCAACAAGAAGCTCTTGATTTTTATACCGCACAGGTAAACAAAAACAGTGACGAAAATCCTATGTATGGCTTAAACAGCAAACTTGTAAAAGAAAATGGTAAGCTTGTAGAAAAAATATGGAAAGTTGGTGGCATGTACTCACCTGCTATTGAAAAAATAGTTTATTGGTTAGAAAAAGCAATTACTGTTGCTGAAAACAATAACCAAAAAACAGCATTGGAAAAACTAGTTAAATTTTACAAATCTGGAAATTTGATTGACTTTGACGATTATAATGTTGCTTGGGTAAATGACACAGCAAGCTCTGTGGATGTCGTAAATGGATTTATTGAAGTCTATCAAGATCCATTAGGAAAAAAAGGTTCGTTTGAATCTGTAGTTTCCGTTAAAGATTTTGAAGCAAGTAAACGCATTGCCACTATCGGAAAAAATGCACAATGGTTTGAAGACAATTCTCCATTAATGCCTCAACACAAAAAGAAAAATGTTAGAGGAATTTCAGCCAAAGTAATTAATGCAGTTGTTGAAAGTGGCGATGCTGCTCCAAGCACTCCTATTGGCATTAACCTTCCTAACAACGAATGGATAAGGGAAAAGAAAGGTAGTAAATCGGTTAACCTTGGTAATATTGTGGAAGCCTATGAGCAAGCTGCGGGAGCTAATGTAGTAAACGAATTTTATTATAATGATGAAATTAAAGAACGTGTAAAAAATTATGCTTCATTAGCTGATAAATTACACACTGACATGCATGAGGTAATTGGTCATGCCAGCGGCGTTATAGAGCCGGGAATTGGACAACCTCATGAAACACTTAAAAATTATGCAAGCGCATTAGAAGAAGGCCGTGCAGATTTAGTGGCGCTATACTACCTTATGGATTCAAAATTAGTGGAGCTTGGAGTAATGCCATCTTTAGACTATGGCAAAGCAGCCTATGACGAGTACATCACAAAAGGTTTAATAGTTCAATTATCACGAATAAAACCCGGTAAAGACATTGAAGAAGCTCACATGCGTAATCGAAAAATGGTGGCTGCCTGGGTATTTGAAAAAGGTTCAAAAGAAAATGTAATTGAGAAAAAAGTAGAAAATGGAAATACTTATTTTGTTGTAAACGATTACAATAAATTAAGAGTTTTATTCGGTGATTTATTAAGAGAAATACAACGAATAAAATCTCAGGGTGATTATACCGCCGGTAAAAATTTAATTGAAAATTATGGCGTTAAAATTGACCAAGCATTACACAAAGAGGTTTTAGAACGCTATTCTCATTTAAATATAGCACCTTACGCTGGCTTTATACAACCAAAATTGGTACCTGTTTTTGAAAATGAAAAAATAATGGATGTTAGAATAGAATATCCTAAAGATTTCAAAGCTCAAATGCTCGAATTTGGAAAAACTTATGGTTTGTTGCCGGTTTTTAATTAAATAATAACTACAAAAAAACATCGTAGATTTTCTGCTTTTTAGTAGTACAACAAAAAATAATTAATCTATAAAACATTAAAACAAATGAAAAAAAATAATTATCTTTTTGTTGTACTCATCTCCTTATGTTTCATTATATCGTGTAACAACAATAAAACAACTAACATTTCCAGTAACAATGAAATTGTTTATCCACCGAAACAGAAAGTTGAATATTCTTCCGAGGCATACAATAGCACTAAAGGCTATTATAATAATGGTGAAATAATAAAGGAATTTGATTGCCCTGACGATAAAAATTTCCCTCCTGTTGACGTTAAATCATGGAAAAAAATACCCGTTGTTAATGACAGATTACCTACCTACCAAGAAACAACCAATGGAACAGCAATATTTCATTATGGAGAAAAGAAAAATAGTGTTGTTAAACCATTTTATATGTCTGTGCCTAAACTAGCTTACATAACTAATCCTTTAACTAATTCAAATGAAATTGTTATTGTAATTCAAATTGTTCAAACTGCAAACGATACTATTGTATGTTACAGGCATTTAACCGGTGGTTGCGGAGGTTCGTTGTTTCATAATTTTTATTTTTTAACTGACAACGAGCTCAAAAAAGAAATGTTATTTTGATGTTTTTCTTGAATTTTATTTTTGCTTAACCTATAAATGTTAATAGTAAACAGATCATAAACAAATATTGCCTTAAAATACATATGATTAAATTATTACTATTAGTGTTTTCATTATTCGTTATTTGGAAATCAAACTTTTTACAAGATAAAAATCAGCAAATTAAATTATACTCTCTTGCAATAGGTGAGTATATAAATGCTTTTGACAAAAAAGAAAAAATAAAATTTGACACTTTGTTTATTGGTAAACACATCGATTTCCCAAACATTATATTACCAAACAAAATTCAAAATACAGTAATTAGAGTAGTTACCGAAAAACAAGCTGATAAAATAGCCAAATACCGCAAATCATTAACGTATTTAAATATTATGGAAAATATTGCAACGACAGAATCTCATTTTTTGATAGTAGCTTTTTATGTAACAAAGTCAATTAATCACATAAATTATTTACCAATGCACAATTGCAATATTTTTTTTAAATGCAATACTAAATTAAACGAAAATACATTGCACGAACTTAAATTTGATTACCCCTACCCCAATTATAAATTAAGAATTAACCACTAACTTTAATCAATTTTATGATCAATAAAAACCTCAAATTATTTAATTTGAATACTATCTTGAATTTTATTATTTGGTAAAGTATCATTCCGATATAAATCATTATTTTTTCTAATTAAATCTGCTCCGTAATTTGAATAATCCTTATGAGGGTACTTAGGAATTTTAAATTGATAAGTATAAGAATCAGTATTTGGTAATTTTTCTCCGATAAACCACGGGTTAAATAGTTTAACAGTTGCAATATCGCACCCAAAAGCTTTTTCCAAACTTGAAAGATAGTTCACTGTAGTATCAATAAGAAATGTTTTTACTGGAAGTTTAGTTTTATAAATTAATTTTTTCGTGTTTATTCCAAAATGTTGTGGATTTGAAAATAATGTTTTATAGGCCAATATTCTGTATAAAAAGCTTCCAGTTTCAGTATTCAATATAAGGTCAAAATAATCGTCACTTTTTTGTTTTTTCAACGCTGCTTGTATTCCTCCTATTCCTAAATTATAGGCTGCTGCTGATAAAGTCCAGTTGTTAAAAACCTTATAAGCGTCTTTAATATGCTTACATGCAGCGAGTGTAGATTTCTCTATATCA
>CANFQR010000250.1 GCA_947449125.1 Bacteroidota bacterium
ATTGATGTGGAGAGGTATGGTTTTATTCCAAATTCAATACAATTAAACTTTTTTGTTGCGGTTTTAAATTCATCAGATGTGGCATAAAGTTTTTCGGGGGCTGTTTGTTTAATTTCTCCTGAATAATTTTCGTAAGCTTTTAAGGCGCTTTCATATTTTTTTTCAAAAATATCAAATGCATAATTGGCGTCTTCTAAAAACAACAATGAATTTTCGTGGTTAAAATATTTGAGAAGTAAGGTTTTTTCTTCGTTAAATAAAGCTGAGTTAATGTTTGGGATAATAGTTATAAAATCAAATTTTGCATTTGATAATTGACTAGAGGGATCAAATGTTTTAATGGCTTCAACTTCATTTCCAAAAAGTTCTATTCGGTATGGAAATTCATTAGCAAACGAAAAAATATCGATGATTCCGCCTCTAATGCTAAATTGACCTGGTTCGTATACAAAATCAACATGTTCAAAATCATAAGACGATAAAAATTCAGATATAAAATCGATGGATAATTTTTCTGATTTTTTTAACTGTAAGGTGTTTTGATGAAGTTTTTGTTTTAAAGTTACTTTTTCGGCAATTGCTTGCGGGTAAGAAATAACAATGCCGTTAAAATTTTCTTTGGATAAGAGATTTAATACTTCAGCTCTTTCTTGAATATTGGCATTGGTTGTTTTTTCTATTTGATAGGGTTGACGATAAGACTCGGGAAAAAATAATACTTTTTCGTTAGGTAAAAGCGTTGTTAAATCATTAAGTAAATAAGCTGCTTTTTCTTTATCTGAAGCAATAATGATGCAGTTTTTTTTCTCTGAACAATATACTGATTCAATAAAAAAAGGCAATGCGGATCCGTTTAAACCTTTTAGCCATTGGTTTTGGTTAAGGTTTATGGATTGCGTTTTTAAATTAAAAATTCCTTCAAGTTTTTTATCTAAGAGCATCAATGCCTTAAAATTAATTATAATAAGTGATTTGCAGTGCTAAAAAAAGAGTAATAAATTTTAACAGTTCACAAAAAAGAAATTAGCTTATTTAATTATTATATTTGATTGTATATATTTAAACTAAAACTAACTTAAATGAAAAAACAAGTATTATTTTTTGCACTATTTGTTTTGGGCTTATCATTAGTTGCTCAAACACCCAGAATGTCATTATTTGAAGAATTTACAGGTGAAAATTGCGGACCATGTGCCTCTACAAATCCAGGTGTTAATGCTATTTTAGCTGCTTCTACAAACACACCAAAGGTAATTGCAATTAAGTGGCAGGTGGCCATACCAAGTGCACCTTCCGCTACGTGGTCGTTATACAAAACTAATTCGGCCGAGATAAATGCCAGAATGAGTTATTATAGTGTAAGTTTTGCTCCTGAAAGTAGAATGGATGGGCAAAGCCTTACCGCTTTTGGCGGAGTTTCTGATCACGCGGGAGATTTCACCAACAATGTAATCTCTAACGCACAGGCTATAACTTCTCCATTTTCTATTGCTATGGCTCGTTCTTGGGATATAGGCTGCAATGCTATTACTTTAACGGTAACGGTTACTGCAAGTCAAAATTATACATCTACAAGTTCTTTAAAATTCAGAACGGTAATGGTTGAAAGAACTATTGTGTTTGCAACGGCTCCAGGTAGCAATGGCGAAAAAACATTTTATGACGCAGCCATTAAGTCGTTTCCTTCCATTCAAAACGGAACGGCTATAAATAGTAGCTGGGTGGCGGGGCAAACACAAACTTTTACAATTAACTGTCCAATACCTTCTTATACAAGAAATAAAAATGAAATTGCATTTGTTGGATTTATCCAAGCTGAAGGGAATAAAAATGTTTTACAGGCTATGCGCTTGGACAAGATACCATTTCCTACTGATGTTTTAACTGCGGTTGATGCAAAAGTAAATGTTACTTGTTCAAACACCATATCACCGACAATAACTTTAAAAAACACCGGTCCAAATCCTTTTACGTCGTTTACCGTAACTCCTTATACCGACGGAGTTGCAGGAGTAACCACGGTTTGGTCTGGTAATTTAGCGGTTAATACCACAACAACAGTAGTATTAAATACAGGTTCAACTTCAACTACTAATGGCGTTCATACTTTTTCATACTCGTTAAATATGAATAATCCTTACTACTTGAATATTCAATCTAATTCGGTTAAATATTTGGTAGCTTCTAATTTTCAAGGTAGCCCTGTTATACAAGATTTTGGATTAGCGCTTTTTCCGCCCGCAAGTTGGACAATGATAAATCCAAATAACGGACCTACTTTTGGCAGGGATGTTTCAACCGGAAGTTACGGAAATCCAAATGAAATTGGCTGTGTTAAATTTGATTTTTTTAATAATACTGTAATTGGTGACCAAGATGAGTTGTTTTTGCCACCCTCAGATTTAAGCGGAACAGCGACACCAACATTATCTTTTGACTACGCATATGCTCAAAGAAATGCGGAGAACGACAGATTAGAAATTCTAATTTCAAATGATTGTGGTCTTACATGGACAAGTGTTTTTGATAAAGCGGGACAAAATTTAGCAACTACGGGAGCCTTAACTAATTCGTTTACTGCATCTGCTTCATCCGACTGGACAACAGCATCCATTAATTTAACAGGTTTTGCAAGTGCAAATGCATTGGTTAAATTTAAGGTAACAAACGATCACGGAAATAATTTGTTTATTGACAATGTTAATATGGCACAACCTAGCACGGCCGGCATAAAAACAAATAGCAGAGATAATAACACGATTTCGATTTATCCAAATCCTGCAACTAATGAAACTTCAATAACAATTAAATCAGATATAGCCATTAATGATGCAACTTTAAAAATTATTAATGTAATTGGCAAGGTATACAATGTAAAACAAATTAATCTATTGCCCGGAATTAATAGTTATAAAATAGATACTAAAGATTTGGCAACCGGTGTTTATTTCGTTAGCGTTGAAACCGAAAAAAGTACAGTGAGTAAAAAACTGGTTATTTCAAAATAGCAAAAATTAAAATTTACTTTAAAGGCTGTCTGAGTGACGGCCTTTTTCGTTTTAATTATTTCAATAGGATGTTTGTGTAAACATTTTTATATTTGTTTACAAGAGGTATTAATTAAAACAATGAATTAAAATTTTATGAAAAAACATCTACTTAGTTTTACGGGAATTTTCTTTGCATTTGCTGCAATTGCTCAGTTGCCTGTTAATAATAATCCTGAAAATAGGAAAGCAATAATAGAAGAGTATACTGGTATTCATTGTCAGTATTGCCCTGATGGTCATAAAAAAGTAGACCAGATTGTGGCTGCAAATCCGGGTAGTGCTTTTGGAATAAATTTTCATGTAGGCGGATATGCAACCCCTTCTGCTGGCGAACCAGATTTTAGAACATCTTTTGGCACTCCTATTGCTGCTCAGGCCAGTCTTACAGGTTATCCTGCGGGCTCAATAAATCGTTATGTATTTGCCGGTTTAAGTCAAACCCCCGGAGGAACGGCAATGAGTCGCGGAACATTTGTTTCGGCTTCAAATGCTATTATGAATGACCCTTCATATTTAAATGTAGCTTTGCAAGGAACCATAGATGCTGTTACCAGAATTTTAAAAGTAGATGTTGAAGTTTATTACACCGACAATAGCCCGGTTTCTACAAACTTTTTAAATATTGCTTTAGTTCAAGATAGTATTTTAGGTCCGCAAACGGGCGCCAC
>CANFQR010000251.1 GCA_947449125.1 Bacteroidota bacterium
CATTCAAAATATTAATACCATTGAAGATTTGGTAGAGATGCAATTGGTATATTAATTACAACGTAATAAAATTAAAAAAATGAAGGCGGTTAATTCACCGCCTTCGAGTCGATTGGATTCCCAAGGATTCCTCTCGTCTTGTCTTGGTTTGGAAATACATCCTTTACCAAAATCAATACAAAGTTAATATGGAATTAGAAGGAAACTTAGTAGTTAAATCAATTTTATTAATGAAGTTAGTCATACTCTAATTTATTGTCTCTAAAATTTATCTTGTAATATTTATCATTAATCAACTACAAGCTAATCATTTTTCTTTCTTTTCGCTTGAAATAATTTTGAGATAAATCAATTATTTATTAATTAAAAAAAAGTAAAAAATGAAAACAGATTCGCAGATTCAAAAAGATGTAATGGAAGAGTTAAACTGGGAACCAATTTTAAACGCCTGTGAAATTGGAGTTTCGGTAAAAAATCAAGTGGTAACACTTTCGGGTACTCTCGAAACTTACTCTAAAAAGTTAGCTGCCGAAAATGCGGCTAAGCGTGTTTTAGGCGTTAAAGCCGTTGCTTTAGATATTGAAGTTAGACCTTCATCAATCGGAAAGCGAAACGATACAGAAATTGCACAAGCAGTAGTAAACGCTTTAAGATGGAACAGTCAGGTGCCTGATGAAAAAATTAAAACCAAAGTAGAAGATGGTTGGGTTACATTAGAAGGAGAATTAGAATGGGAATTTCAAAAAACAGCTTCTTACAAAGCTGTTGAGGATTTGTTAGGTGTTAAAGGTGTTATTAATAACTTAAAGTTAGTTTCTAAAATTAAACCTGCCGATATTAAATTAAAAATTACCACTGCTCTAGAAAGAAGTGCAACGCTTGATGCTGAACGAATAAGTGTTGAAACAATTGGTAATAAAGTAATATTAAAAGGTTCAGTACGTTCATGGGCAGAGAAAAAAGATGCAGAACATGCTGCTTTTGCTGCACCTGGGGTAACGGAGGTTACCAATGAATTGTTAATTAGCAGCGAAGTGCCTGTTTATTAATTGTTCCTTTTTTAAGCCCATTTCAATTTGAAATGGGCTTTCTTTTTTAATACTGTTAAACTTAATATTACTGTTTATGTCTGAACTAACCGAAACACCATTGTTAATTAACAGAGAAAGCCTTAGTGGACTTCAATATCCAGAAGAAGAAGTTTTGGATTCTAATGAAAAAAAAGAGAAACGATTTACGGATATTAAACGAGGATTACTTTTAGGTAATAATTTCAAAAATAAAGTAAAAATTATTTTTGAGGATAAGGAAGGTCCGAAAGAGTTGCAGACAACAATCTGGGGTGTAACAGATAAGCGAGTAATTTTAAAAGAGGGACATGTTATTCCTATACACCGAATACATAAAATTATAGAATAAATAATCAATTCATAAGGCTATAAATTAATATGGGAAGTCAAATTAATAACCTAAAAACTAGTTTTACGTTTAGTTCGGTTTTAAATTATCTAAAAGCTTTTAATAAAAACGTTAGTTTAAAATGGCGTCCAGAAAAAGTAATAATTCAACCAAATAAAATAAATAAATCTCAAGATTTTAGTTGTTCTAATGATCAAGAACTGAAATGGGATATATATGGCAATTTATTAGATGAATGTAAATAAAATGTTGAATTGCTTTATGCTTTTTTTTAGCAGTTGAATTTAACAGTAAAACAACTTCCTTTATTTATTGCACTTTCAAATTCAATTTTACCATCCATAATGTCAAGATATTTTTTTACGATGTGTAAACCCATCCCTGTTCCTTTTATGTTTTCTACATTACTGGCTCTGAAAAACGTTTCAAATAAATTTTTCTGATCTTCTTTGGGTATGCCAATTCCCTGATCTTTAACCGAAAATATTAGTTCGCCGTTTTGTTTTATTACATCAAATGTTATTACAGATTTTACGGAAGAGTATTTTATAGCATTGGTTAATAAATTTAATAGGATGTTACGTAATAGTTGCTTATCTAGATTAACCAACGAATTTGTCATTCTGTAATTAACTTTTATTTCTTGATAAGGTTTTGTAGTAATACCAATTTCTTCTATGGTGTCTTCACAAAAATCTATAACATCAAATTCTACCGGTTGATTGGTTACTTTTCCTTCTTCTATTTTTCCTAAAGATAAAAAGTCATTTAGAATTTCTGTTAGATTTGAAACAGAACCAACAATTCTTTCAATGTGTTTGTTTCTTTTTGTTTCATCTCCGATGTTGTTATACATTGAAATGAGCGATGCTGATGACAATATAGCGCCAAGTGGCGTTCTGAATTCGTGAGATGCCGTTGATACAAATCTCGATTTCATTTCATTTAATTCCCTTTCTTTTTCTAACAATTTAAGCGTTTCTTTTTCAGCAATTTTAAGTGTGGTAATGTTTTGTGTAACTACCAAAATTTGGTTGGTTTCATTTATTTTGCTTTGTAACGGAACAGCTGTAACCAAATAATACGCGCTGTCGTCATTTGTTTTATATTCAAAAGATACTTTGTCACCTTTAAATGTATTTTTAAGAATGGTTTTAATTTCTTCGCAGATTTTTTCATCGCCAATAATTTTAAATGGCTTACCTATAATTTGCTCATCTGTAAACCCGTGTAATTTAAGTTCATGTCCCTGAGCGTATATATAATGAAAATTACTATCAAGCACACATATTATACCATTTGGAAAACTTTCGGCTATAGCCTCGTACATTTTTGTGCTGCTGTTAAGCTTGGTTAATAGAATTTTGTTTTCTGCTATTTCATGATTTAGTTTTGAATTTGATTCCTCTAAATTGTTTAAAGCGTCTTTAAGTTCTTTAGTTCTTGATTTTACTCTGGATTCTAAATTGTGATTTAATAATTTTAATTGTTCTGACTGTTTTTTTAAATTTTTTTGATGTAATGTAATTTCTTTTTCATGTTTTATTTTTTCGCTAATATCATTAACAAAATATATATATGATTTATTTTCTAAGTAGTCAAATTTCCAAATATGTAATTCAACATTTATTGTTTTATTGTTTTTTTTCTGTAATAAATAAATAAATGTTTTACCGGAAAATGTTGTTGTGTTTTTTAAATTTAAGGATTCGATTTTTTGGTCGTTTTCAATAAGGGGTGTTAAAATATTTTCGATTTTTTTTCCAATAATTTCTTCTTTTTCATATCCTAATATTGTTAATAGTTTCTGGTTAATTTTTAAAATTGTTTCTTCTTGATTAATTACTATAATACCTTCTTCAGAACGATTAAATAGTGTATTAAGTTTTTCTTTGTAATATTCCGATTCTTTTATTGATTTTTTAATTCGATAAATTAAACTATAAAGTAGAGTAAGTATTAGTATGGAATTTATAAAATTAGGATATGGAATATTACATAAAGTAACAAGATTAAAAGCAACTATTCCTATTAATGTTATTATTAAACTTTGACTAATTAATTTTTTATTTATACTATTCATCAAAAATTATTTTATTATTTAGAGGCGAAAAGTATAGTAAGTGTTAATTATATATAATGATACGTGTCACGCTTAAAATTATTATTCATCACTTCTCCTATGTTTTGTTTCATCATGCTTAACATCATGTTAAGTTGTAATTAAACTCATTTAAATGTTTAGGCTTGTTATTAATTTTGTTTCAACTAATCAAATGTGTATCTACTTAAATGG
>CANFQR010000252.1 GCA_947449125.1 Bacteroidota bacterium
ATAACATCGCCACTTAAAATAGCAATATTGGTATTCCATTTTGTATGGACGGTTTCTTTATTCCTTCTTAAGGGAGCGGCATCCAAAATATCGTCATGTATTAGAGAAAAGTTATGAAATAATTCAACTGATAGTGCCGAATTTAGCGCTAGTTTAGGGTCTTTATCAAATAATTCGCAAGCAATTAATGCCAATAGCGGACGTAATCTTTTTCCTCCGAGCGATAAAATATAGTTTTCAGGTTCGTAAAGTTCTTTTGGAGATTTTGTATCTAATTTTGATTTGTAATCTTCCAGATGAGATAAAAAAAGTTCGAGTAATGATTTATAATTCTCCACAACCTAAATTAAGAATGTTTGGCAATATCCAGTAAATAATTACCATAACCACTTTTTGTTAAAGGAGTGGCTACTTTTATTAACTGATCTTTAGTAATATAACCCATTTTAAAAGCTACTTCTTCAATGCAGCCAATTTTAAGGCCCTGACGTTCTTCTATAACTTGTACAAATTGTCCGGCTTGCATTAACGACGGAAAGGTTCCGGTATCTAACCAGGCAGTTCCTCTGTCTAAAATTGATACTTTTAATTTGCCTTTTTTAAGATATTCTTTATTTACATCTGTAATTTCATATTCGCCGCGAGGGCTTGGTTTTAAATTTTTAGCAATTTCAACAACCGAGTTGTCATAAAAATATAAGCCCGGAACCGCATAATTTGATTTGGGTTCTTTTGGTTTTTCTTCAATAGAAATTACGCTATTTGATTTATCGAATTCTACAACACCATACCTTTCAGGGTCGCTAACATGATAAGCAAAAACCACGCCGCCATCTGGATTATTTATTTGTTTTAGCGTTCTTCCTAAGCCAACACCATAAAAAATATTATCGCCTAATATTAGCGCAACTTTATCGTTACCAATAAATTTTTCGCCCAATACAAAAGCTTGCGCTAGTCCGTTTGGAACTTCTTGCACCGCGTATGAAAATTTGCAACCTATGTTTTCGCCATCGCCAAGTAATCTTTCAAAATTAGGCAAATCGTGAGGGGTTGAGATAATTAATATTTCGTTTATTCCGGCCATCATTAAAACCGAAAGAGGATAATAAATCATAGGTTTATCATAAATTGGCATCATTTGCTTACTCATTGCTAATGTAAGCGGATGTAAACGAGTGCCAGATCCTCCGGCTAAAATAATTCCTTTCATGGTTTCAATTTTAAGAATTGAAAGATACAAATTTTTTAAAATTTAAGTTTAACTAAATTTTGAGCCCCGAATAATTACTATTATTAGCTATTTTTTAACGACTTATGACCTTTACTTAATTATCTAAAAACTTTTAATAAATCGTTCATTTTCTGAAGGAACAGATTTTTAATTTAGTAACATAAATTACAGTTAAGTTAAAGTAGATTGATTTATTTAGCTATTAAAATTAAATAGAATGAAACAGTATCATGATTTAATGCAGCATGTGTTAAATGTTGGGACAACTAAAACAGACCGCACAGGAACTGGCACCATCAGTGTTTTCGGGCATCAAATGCGTTTTAATTTACAAGATGGTTTTCCTTTATGCACCACAAAAAAATTACATACAAAAAGTATTATACATGAATTACTATGGTTTTTAAAAGGCGATACTAATATTAAATATTTAAAAGAAAACGGGGTAAGTATTTGGGATGATTGGGCCGATGAAAATGGTAATCTTGGCCCGGTTTACGGCTATCAATGGCGAAACTGGCCAACCCCAAACGGAGGCCATATTGATCAGATTACACAAGTAATAGAAATGATAAAGAAAAATCCTGATTCACGACGCTTAATAGTTAGCGCATGGAATGTGGCCGATATCAATACTATGAAATTACCTCCTTGTCACGCTTTTTTTCAGTTTTATGTGGCTGACGGAAAATTAAGTTGTCAATTGTATCAGCGCAGTGCCGATATTTTTTTGGGAGTGCCCTTTAACATTGCTTCTTATGCCTTACTTACTATGATGGTAGCTCAGGTGTGTAATTTGCAGGTTGGAGAATTTATACACACCTTAGGAGACGCTCACTTGTATTCAAATCATATCGATCAGGCAAAGCTGCAGCTAACAAGAGATTTAAGACCTTTACCCAATTTAAAAATTAATCAAGATGTAAAATCAATTTTTGATTTTAAGTTTGAAGATTTTACGCTACAAAATTACGACCCGCATCCGCACATTAAGGCGGAGGTAGCGGTATAAAGTCTATAAAACAAATTACAATAAAAAAATATGATTGCAACCATTTTTCATAGCGGAAAAGAATATAGAGTAGATTTTTTTAAACCTATAGATATTTCAATTCCTCTGCATACTGGAAAAGATTGTGTTAGTGCCTGGTATGTTGAACCTATGAAATTAGAACCAGTTGTAATGGGAGATTGGGTAGGAGATGTTACAAAAGGTGGCGTTGTAAATTTTAGAAATATAAAATTTAATCCCCATGGTAATGGCACCCATACCGAATGTGCAGGCCACATAAGTAAAGAATTTTATACTATAAATAAAAGTTTAAACCGTTTTATGTTTGTTGCCGAATTAATTACGGTTTTGCCCGAACAGTTGGAAAATGGTGATTTTGTTATTTCGCGCAAAGCCCTCGAAATTTTATTAGCGGATTGTAACAAGCCAGAAGCCCTTGTAATGAGAACCCTTTGCAACGGATTAAATAAATTAAACGCTCAATACAGAAATACCAACCCGCCTTATATATTAAAAGAAGGCATTGATTTTTTAAATGAAATTGGTGTTATTCATCTGTTAATTGATATGCCAAGTATTGATAAAGAAAACGATGAAGGGAAGTTGTTGGCTCATCATGCATTTTGGAATTACCCAGATAACCCTCAGTTACATAAAACTATAACGGAGTTTATATATGTGCCTAACGAAGTTTACGACGGTACTTACCTTTTAAATTTGCAAATTGCACCTTTTGAAAATGATGCCAGCCCAAGTAAGCCAGTATTGTATAAGGTGGTGTAGTTTTATTTAAATCCCTCTAATAATTCCTGAAGTTCCATATCCATTCCCGCACTAAGCTTTTTAAGAACGAATAAAGACGGATTCATACGCCCTTTTTCTAGTCGGGCAATATTAGATCGTTCCATATAGCACCTTCTTGCTAGCTCGGCAGATGTAATACCTTTAGACTCTCTTATTTTTTTAAGATGTAATCCGAAGAGTACCTGTAGTTTGCTTCTTTCCTTCTTTTCTCTGTCTTTTTCAGTCATTCACTTTACCTATTCCAAAGTGCGCTTTTTGTAAAAAAAATATGCTATCGAATTTGATATCATTTCGAAAATTTTATTACATTTGACCAAACTTAAACTCAACATGAAATGAAAACAATCAAAAAAATTATTGTTACAAGTGCATTTAGCATATTGTATTTTAATAATGTCTTGTTTGCACAAGATGTTACCGTAATAAAACAGTATGAAAGTCTTTTAGAAAATCAGAAACAACCATTATTAAGTAGCGATGAAGAACTAATGATGATTGACGGCACAGTTTGGTCGAGGAATTATGGAGAAACTGAATATGTTTTGACACCTACTGTTGCTGATAAAGCAAAATATAGAGCCAGAATTAAAAGTCAGGATAATAAAACATTAAATGTAATAAAGTCAAATTTTAGGTTTG
>CANFQR010000253.1 GCA_947449125.1 Bacteroidota bacterium
TTATTAGCAGTAACAACTGGATTAACTTTATTAGCCGAAGAGTCTATAGGATTAATATTATTAGCAGTAACAACTGGATTAACTTTATTAGCCGAAGAGTCTATAGGAATAATATTATTAGCAGTAACAACTGGATTAACTTTATTAACTGAAGAATCTATAGGAGTAATATTATTATCTGTAACAACTGGATTAATTTTATTAACTGAAGAATCTATAGGAGTAATATTATTATCTGTAACAATCTGATTTACTTTATTAGCAGAAGAGTCGGCCTGATTTATAGCATTACTAATTAAATTATCATTTTTATTATTTTCATTAATGTTTTTTACATCAATTTTTGATAATTGTTCAATAGCAGCAATGCCTAATTTTACTGATAGCGTTAATAATTTTGTTTTTTCATTTGTGTTTTCTTCATTAGAAGATTTTATTAATAGTTTTTTAGATTCACTATTTAATTCTGCAGCATTTTTTAAAAGAATTTTACCTTGATTGTTTAAATTATTTGGAATATTATTTTTCTCAGTTTCAAAATCTAAACTTAAAGCATTGGTTAAATTCTTTAATTGTTCTTGTTTTTTTGAAATAATTGTACTGTCTGATTTGTTAGATTTTTCTGAGGTTAAGTTAATTGTATTATTATCCAAAAATTCAGGATAATCTCTATTTAGTTTAAGTAAAAGTTGGTTTTGTTTTTTTATTATTTCAGATTCCTTATCGTCAATCTCTTTTAAGATTGTAATTTTATATTCAATATCAGAAATAGCATCAAGTTCAAGTTTTAATTTTTCCGATTCGGTTTTTAATTGGATTATTTCGGCATTCTTTTTTTCTAAATCGATATTCAGTTTAATGTTGTTATATTTTATTTTGTCAAGTATGGCTGATATTTCAATCTCATTGCTTTTGGAATTTAGTTCGTTTATTTCATTTTTTTGAATTAAACTCTCTACAGTTTTTAATTGTGATTCTTTTTCAAGTTCGTTAATGAAATTAATTACACTATCTTTTTCGCTATCAGATAATGACATAGCGTTGTTTTTCATTTCAAATGCTTGATTATTTAATTCCTCACTTTCTTTAATTAAATTTTCTGATTTAATTTTTAATTCTTTCGTTAGTTCTGCTTGTTTAGTTTTCTCGGAGATAATATCAGTGTTATTATTTTTTTGAGCATTGTCAGTATTTTCTTTTTCAACGTTTTTTAGAGCGTTTATTGCATTTTGTTTTAATAATTCAGCATCAGGATTTTTCAGTGATATTGTTTTATTTTGGAGATAACTTAATATTTCAGAAGCTGTTGTATCTGATAAACTCAATTCAGTAATCGAAATAGTTTTTGTAGTAGCTACTAAATTATTGTCTGTATTTTTTAATGAGTCAGAAATGTTTTTTGATTTACTAGTAGTTTGATTTTTTGGTTCTACATTGTTTATTGTGGTTGTGTTTTTTTGTAAATTATTTTTGGCAAGATTTGTATTTTGATTATTGTTAGGCTTAACAGAATTATTATTCGGAGAGTTATTATTTATAGCTAAGGTGTTTTGATTACTTGCTATTACAGTATTAGTAACAACTAAATTATCTAACTTTTTATTAATTAAAATAAATTGACTAACACAATCGGTTTGAATTTTACAAGCATTTATTAAATTGTTTAACTTTTCGTTTTTGTTAGCGTTTTCTGTTGATTTTTGTTTTAAAGATTCTGCATTTTTTAATTTTTTATCTGCAGATAAGTATTCATTTTTTAAGTATGTATTTGTATTTATTTTAGATTCATTATTTTTTAATTTGGTTATTAATTCCTTAATGTCAATATTATTTGCTTCGTATAATTTTGAATAAGCTTCTATTTTAGTGGTTGCCAATTCATCAATGGCAACGTTTACCTTATTTAATTTAGAGTTTAGAGTATCCGAATTTTCATTCAAATTTGCTTCAGGCGTTTTTAAAACAATATCTGGATTTGATTTTTTTAATATTTCTAAAATTTGATTTTGTTTTTCAATAGCTAATGATTCTTTTTCTTCGGCATTGCTTAGGTTGCCAATTTGAGCAGTTTTACTAGTTATGTTTGAGGCTTCATTTCTAATGCCAGAAGCTTGTTTAAAATATTGTATAGCTTCCTCGTTAAGTTTTTTTGCTTTTATTATGTCCGATTGCGGTGATTTTTTGGTTGAAATTAGTTTATTTATATTTTCATTATTTGTTTTAAAATTTGAATTATTGTCTTGTTTTGTTATTTCAGCGGCTTGGAAGTTTTTTTCAATTGCTTCAGCCTCAATCGTTTTAGATTCTGCTAATAATGCTACTTTTTCTGAATCAGATTTTGATTGAGCTATATTTCTTATGTTTTGTGCTTTAATATTTAATTCTTCAGCCTCAACTATTAATTTGTCTACAGCAGAAGGATTAGAATTGTTAGTTTGTTTTATATTTTGAATTTCTGTTTTAGTTGTTTCAATAATGTCTTTTAATTTTTTTTGTTGGGCTATTGCTTCATTTATTTTTGCGTCAGCATCAATTTTTAACTTTTGAGCTTCGATATTTTGATGGGAGTTATATTCGAAATTAGTATTATCGTTTGCATTTAACTGTTTGTTTAATTCATTCAAATTAATAATTGCATCGCTTGGGTTCTTTGCAGTTATGGGATTCATAACACCTGAATTTTTATCAGTTATTATTTTAGTATTGTTTTTTGGAGTTGTATTTATACTGTTTATTTTTTTATTGGCAGCTCCACCATTAGGCTGATTTGATGTTGTAATTGTGTTGGTGTTTGTTATTGAAGTTTCGGGTGCAGGTTTAAGATTTTGAATTTGTTTGTTATTATTTGAAATTGACAGGCTGTTTTCTCTTTTTGTGTTTTCGAGAGCTTTTATTTCGTTGGTTAATCTTAATTTTTCATTTTGAGATTTGGTTTTTAAAATTTCTTTTTTATTAGAGGCAATTACGATATCTATTTCTTTGTTGTAATTAATTAATTCTTTATTGGTTTCTTGAATTGAAGCGATATTATTCAAATCAGTAACTGAAATTTTATTATTAAATTTTTCTTTTAGCTCAAGTGCTTTATTTTTTGGCTCTGTATTTTTGCTAGAGTTATTTTCTATTTTGTTTTCTGGGTCCTTATTTGAAGTGTAATTAGATGTGGAGGTTAAAGAGGAAATGTCATTGGCTTTAATTTTTGCGGCAATGTCTAATTGATTTTTAATCGATTTAATATCATTATTTAGTCTAGTTATTTCAGTTTCATTTTGGGCAATCTCTCTTTCTTTTCCTGCTTTTTCAGACTTAAAATTGTTAATTTGAATTGTAAATTCTTCTTTTTCGGCATCAGATTTAGAGTTGTTGTAATTGGCTTCCTTTTCCTTTATTTGAGAGGTAATTTGGGAGATATTATCTTTAATGTTTGTATTTTTTGATTCAATGAATGTTATTTCTTTTTCCTTATTTGCAATGTCTGTTTTTGCGTTATTATTAAAATTTTCTGCTTCTTTAACTTTTCCCGTAAGTTCTTTAATTTGATTCTGAAGCTCTTTTATTTTTGTTTCTGATTCTGTATTGTTGTTGTTTTTATTTTGATTAATTTTTTCTAACTCTTTGGCATATTCAAAGGTTAAATCAGCTTCTTTTTGTTTATTTTCAGCATCTTGTTTTAAGGTTGTGGAA
>CANFQR010000254.1 GCA_947449125.1 Bacteroidota bacterium
GGTAAAACTACAATTGGTAACAATGCAAAAATGGTTTGCGCCGCTGCAACTTCTAGGTATTGTATGGCTAATAAGGAAAAACTAACGCCTAAAACCGGCCCAAAAAAAGTTCCTAATAACAAATACGGTAAACCATTTTGTTGATTTCTGAAAACGGGTTCCGAATTTTTTTTCATCCTTCCTGTAATAAGTGAAATAAAAAATGCTGCAATAAAAGCAAACAAAAGCCTAATCCAAACGGCATGTAATGTTGATAATTTTTCAGGATACGACTCCATGCCCAGTTTAGACAATACCAATCCGGTTCCCTGGCAAATTGCACCAATTAAACCGAATAAAATGCCTTTAGGGTTTCTTTTAAATCCAACATTTTCAGACGCTGTTCTGTCTTTTTTTGAAAGTGTTAACCATATTACACCCGAAACCGTAATTATTATTCCAATTACACCAACAAAATTTATTTTTTCGTTTAAAATTAAAAAACCAGCAATTAAAGCTGCCCCGGGAGCAAACGTTGTATATAAACTTCCCAATTTTGGTCCTAATAATTTAAACGAACTAAAACTAAAAAAATCGCCTATAGTAAACCCAATAATACCCGAGCAACCTAAAAATAAATACTGGTTAAATTTTGGAATTGAAAATAATCCGGTTAGGCTTACGGGATAAAACACTAAAATTAATAGGGATATAATACACCAGGCCAACAACAAACGGTATTGATTTAAGGCTGCTGTTCCCAGCCTTATAGAAGCCTCCGTAAAAGGAAAAATACCAATGCTCCAACATATTGTGGTTATAAGTGCTATTAATTCACCAGTCATATTAAAATGTTAATACATAATAAAATAATAGAACCCACTATCAACATAATATAACTTACACTTATTCAACAATTAATTTACTTGTAAATTTTTTATCGTAGCTAAAAAATAAAATTTGATACGCACCTCTTGAAACATTTAACAACACATTATTTAGACCTTGCTTTAGAGTTGTGTTACATAATTGTTTCCCTAAGTTATCATAAATCAAAAGAGTGGTTTTTTCCCATCCAACGGGAAGCGATACAACTATTGGCTGACCTTGTTTAATTGGATTAGGGTAAATAATTGGATTGGTCACATCATTTCTTTTTTCAGATATTAACGATGTTATATTGGTATTAGATAAAACAAACTGACCTTGTGAACTTACATTTAATCCCGAAGAAAAAGTTATGGCAGTATTAATTCCTGAACCAATTAAACCATCTCCAAAATCAATTGATGCATTCCAGGTAGTTCCAAAATCGTTACAACCCCTTTTATACAGTAAATAACTTGATGATGATACCGGCCCTAAATCAAATAAGGCATTTTTTGTAAACGTTAGTTTATTCAAAGGTGTAAAACTTTGGTTTGTTCCATAATTATTTAAGATTACGTAAGAACTAAAGTTGGTATTTAAGTCTGGTAACTGATCGGGATTAATATTTCCTCTCGATACCCATACATCTCCATTTGGATAAATACCGGGCGCGAATTCTGCCATTACACCGCAGTTACTGAAACTAACAATTGCAGCATTGTTTACATTTACTTTTTCGCTAACTCCTCCAAATACAGGAGCGTTAGAAGAAATATGAGAAACAGGATTACCAAAACAAGTTACGTGATTTGCATTGATAGTTTTGTTAAGTGATAAATTCCCCGCAGCTTCATTAAACTGATAATAAGCAACCAATCCGTTTAATATATTGTTACCGATGGTACTTTTGGTTAAATGTCTAAATTCACGAATTTCATCAATTGTTAAAGGCCTGTTCCAAATACAAACTTCGTCCATTTCGCAAGTTGTGCTCCTGCCTGTCCAACCTCTTCCGTATCGGCCAAAATTAATTTTTGAAAAAACAGATGAGGCAATAGCAGTGTTATTTACAGCCTCTACTCCGTTGAGATATAACTTTACATTACTACCATTGCTTACCATAGCCACATGTGACCATACCCCGGGAGGAACTATCAATCCTGAAGACCAACTCCATGAAGGATGAAATCCTAAAGTATTATTACCTGACCTAAAATTTAAACCAAATGCACTGGCATCGGCCTGCGACATAAATATACCGCTGTAATCTGGCTGAATTCCGTTTGGTTTTATCCAACAAGAAAATGAAAACGAATTTTTATTTAAATTAAAATTATCTGCTTCCAGATAAGAACCATTTATCTCTCCGGTTAAATTAGCAATATTACCTGGTATAGTATCCGGAGTTAGTGAACCGCATTGATTATTAACTTCAATAAAATTTGTTAGAGTTTGTGAACTAGTTCCATAGGCATCTGTTACTGTTAACATCACATTGTAAAAACCGTTAGGAGCTGTAGAATAAGAAACCAGAGGATTTTCAAGCACAGAAACAGAAGGTGTTCCTCCAGGAAATGTCCATTGCCAAGTTGCACTAGAGTTTCTGACAACAGAATAATCCTTAAATTGAATTTTATCAACCAAGGGACATAAAACTTTATTTGTGTTTGCAGATATTAAAGCATTAGGTGGACTTACTTCAAATAAATCATGTTCAAATGCACCGCGCGATGTTCCTATTTTTAGTTTACCCTGATTATAATTTATAAACATAAAACGAATTTCGGTTTGAGGTAAACCATTTCCTAACAGTTGCCAGTTTGACATACTGTTATTTTTGTAATATACTCCGGATTTGTTACCTATGTATACTCCACCATTTGAACCTCTTTGAAAAATGATTTTAGTAATTGGCGAACTGGTTAATGTACTTGTTGTTAAGTTTATCCATGTACTTCCAAAGTTTGATGATTTAATTACTTTACAAGCTGTTTGCACACCGCTATAAGTAACCCAAATTTCATTGGGATTTTGATCGCTAACTGCTATATCCGAAATATTTGTTTGTCCTGATGTTACCGATGCCGGAGGTGTAATGTTTGACCAAGTAACACCGGCATCTGTTGTTAACCATAATTTATTAGTTGTTAAACCTTCTACCACATATATATAACTTGGATTTTTCATTGAAATTTTTTCTCTGAAAACCTGATTGGTAAAAGTTTTTACTATGGAAATACTGTTTCCATTGTCTTCCGTTTTAATTAATGAATTTTTCCAGACATTTAAATTAGGATTACCGGTAGGATACTGTCCGGCATGGTGTGTAATAATTGTATAATAAACATTCGGATGAAATTCAATTGAATTAAAATAGCTGTAAATGCCCCCAACATCTAAAAAATTAGACTCGTTAATTAATGTATGTACACCTGTTCTAAAAAAACGGTAATTGCTGTAACCATTACTATATATATATCTATCGTCTAAAGGATTAACATCTGTATTACCCTGATCAGCCCCATAGCCATTATACCAATTAAACCCATTGGCCGATTCTTTAACCATTACCGGACCATGATTATTCCCAGTTGCTACAATATCTGTTTTAAAGGCGGATCCAAAACCCCATAACTCATGGTTACTGATACTGTTTGTAAGAGTAATATTATTATTTCCTCCGTCAATTGACAATACAGATTCACCATCGGTACCCGTTAAACATTTATTATTTTTTAAATCAGTCGTACGAATATCTGAATGAAAATTTGTAACAGAATTTGTAAAAGTTAAGCCGTTATCTGATGACAAATGAAGTA
>CANFQR010000255.1 GCA_947449125.1 Bacteroidota bacterium
ATTAAGGCGGGATTATATGAGCTTCCGGCCTCCTCTATTACCTGGTCAAAATCATAAACAAATTTTATCAATTCCTTTTCAATAGAATTCATAATTACAATCGTATCCTCCATTTCAAAATTATAATCTGCCTTAGCAATAATAGATTTAATTCTTGCATGAGTGTATTGAATAAATGGTCCGGTATGTCCATTAAAATCAATACTCTCTTTAGGATCAAATAACATTTTCTTTTTAGGGTCGACTTTCAAAATAAAATATTTTAAGGCACCTAAGCCTATTATTCTATTTAACTCAGCTAATTCTGTTTCATTAAAATCATCTACTTTACCTAGTTCTTTTGTTGTAGCAGATGCGGTTTCAAACATTTCATTAAGCAATTCATCTGCATCAACCACTGTTCCTTCCCTACTCTTCATTTTCCCCTCAGGAAGTTCAACCATGCCATAACTTAAATGGTAACATTCTTTTGCCCAATTATAACCTAATTTCTCAAGTATTTTAAATAACACTTTAAAATGATAATCTTGTTCATTGCCAACCGTATAAATGAGCTGGTTTAATTGCGAAAACTCATTAAAACGCTCTATGGCAGTACCCAAATCTTGGGTAATATAAACACTTGTTCCATCGCTTCGTAAAACTATTTTTTCATCTAAGCCTTCGCTTGTAAGATCAATGGCAATACTTCCGTTATCTTTTTTATAAAAAACATTTTTCTCTAAACCTTCTTGTATTATTTTTTTACCTAATAAATACGTGTTGCTTTCGTAATACAATTTATCAAAATCTACACCCAATTTTTTATAAGTAGCTTCAAATCCCTCATAAACCCACGAATTCATTGTTTTCCATAAGTTTACTACTTCGGCATCATTTGCCTCCCATTTGCGAAGCATTTCCTGAGCTTCAATAATTAACGGAGCTTTTTTTTCTGCTTCTTCTTTAGATAAACCTGATAATATTAATTGTTCTATTTGATGTTTATATGCTTTATCAAAAGCCACATAATACTTGCCCACAAAAAAATCACCTTTTAAACCGCTAGATTTTGGAGTTTCGTTATTGCCAAATTTTTGCCATGCCAGCATACTTTTACAAATATGTATACCACGATCATTAATTAAATTAGCCTTGATAACATGATGACCATTGGCTTTTAAAATTTCAGCAACAGAATAGCCTAACAAATTATTCCTAACGTGACCTAAATGAAGCGGTTTATTTGTATTTGGCGAAGAGTATTCAAGCATTATTGTTTTCCCAGAACTATTTACTGCTTTGTAACCAACATTAATTTTATTTTTTACTGAATTAAAATAGCTTAACCAAAATTGACTTGATAAAGAAATATTTAAAAAACCTTTTACAACATTAAAAGCTGCAACGTCATGATTATTATTTTGAAGAAATTCTCCTAATTCTTGTCCTAATTGCTCAGGATTTTTTTTAGTTAATTTTGTGTAAGGAAAAGTTACCAAAGTAAAATCTCCTTCAAATTCTTTTCTGGTTTTTTGGAAACTTACAACTTGATTGTTTAATCCATATAGTTGATTTAATGCTAAGTGTATGGTATTACTTAAATTATTTTGTGCGTTTATCATAGTTTAAAATTAAGTATAAAATAAAAAAGCCAAACAAATGTTTGGCTTTTAAAATTAATATTGTTTTATAAATTACATTTTATCAACCTCTACAATTGGATTGTTATTAATGCGAATTGTATTTAAACCTGCTTTTTTAAATTGTGCGGTAAACCAGGCCTTGTTTTTAGCAGATTTTAATGAAATAGTAATTGCTTGGTAATCGCCTGTTAGGTTACCTTCAGTAACAGATTCAATGCCTGCCGTATTCTTTAATGAAGAAATAATATTTGCTACATCTTCTTTTGTACCCGGTTTAAATACCTCAAATGTTAACATGGTAATTTCTGAAAAAAACTTATTTACATCGGCTGCAGCCGGATGTTTCAAACAAATTGTTTTTACAGGAGTTTCATTAAAGTTAACAACGTGTGTTTTTTTTGCAGAAACAACTACAGGACTTAAAAGAGCGGTAGCTAAAAGCAATGAAACAGATAATGTTTTAAGTGTTTTCATATTTTATTTTAATTTAATTCAAATTTATTAAAAATAAAGCGAAAAACAATTATTTACGCTTCTTCGCAAAAAAATCCTTTATAATTTTTTCGCAATCTTCATTTAATATTCCTTTTAACACTTCAGTTTTAGGATGCAAAATACCATAATCTATTAATGAAAATCCTTTTTTTGTCTCTGTTGCGCCATATACAAGTTTGCTAATTTGGCTCCATGCTAGCGCGCCAGCACACATGATGCAGGGCTCCAGAGTTACATATAATGTGCATTCTAATAAATACTTCCCTCCAATATAATTTGCTGCCGATGTAATTGCTTGCATTTCAGCATGTGCAGTAACATCATTTAATGTTTGAGTTAAATTATGTGCCCTTGCTATAATTTTATTATTTGCAACAACAACTGCACCAATAGGTATTTCATCCTTTTCGTAAGCTTTTTGAGCTTCCTTCAAGGCCTCCTTCATAAAAAATTCATGAGTATATAGCGGAGCTATTTGCAATTACAAGTTATATTTTCAGAAACACTGATATCATTTATCTGAGATATTGTGTCGCAATCGTTAATAATCAGTTTGTAATCATATTTATTTTCAAATTCCTTTTTAGGCTGAATATAATAGAAACCATAGGGTTCTTTATGAACATCACTTAAATCATAATTAACCTCAAAATGTCTTAATTCTATTTTTAAAATGTATTCACTAATATGTAAACATTTTAATTTGCATTTAGCGTTGTCTGACAGTCTAAAATTTTGAAAAACCAGTTCCTGCATTTTTTGTTCGTTAGGCGAAACACAGCTTCTAGTTCCAAACATTGAAAAAACAATAAGCAATCCCAAACCAAACCCGAAGCCGTAAAATTTAAGTCTTTTTAAAAAGTTCATAAGTTCAAAATTAATACCTTTTGATTAAGAAATAAAATATTGTTGTTCGATGTATTTTAGTCATAAACTTCATTTAAAACAAAAATAATTTTAGTTAAGGCTACATCTAATTCTTCATCACTAATAGTTAAAGGTGGTGAAATTCTCATAGCTGTTGAACAAAACAAAAACCAATCAGTAATTATGCCGTTATGTAAACAATTTTTTATAACCTTCATATTTAACGCTTCGTCTCCAAAATCAATTGCACCAAGTGCTCCATGTATTCTGAGTTCTTTAATTAGTGGGTGATTGAGTTTTTGTTTTATTATTTTTTCAATTTGAAATGCTCTATTTGATAGATTTTCTTCAATAATAACCTCTAAGCATGCGTGAGCCGATGCGACACAAACGGCGTTACCGCCAAATGTATTTATATGTCCCAATATTGGATTATTAGTTAAAGTGCTCATTAAAGCATTTGATGCAATAAATGCCCCAATTGGTAATCCGCCGCCCATTCCTTTTGCAATTAATAGAATATCAGGGGTAATATTATATTCATTAAATGCAAACAACGACCCCGTTCGAGCAAAGCCAGTTTGAATTTCGTCGAAAATTAACAATGCACAATGTTCATTACATTTAGAGCGCAACTTTTCAATAAATTCTTTTTCTGCTTTTCTAACACCAGCCTC
>CANFQR010000256.1 GCA_947449125.1 Bacteroidota bacterium
ATATATTTGGTTTGGGTAACAAATTTTATTTGTCTGGCTTTTTTTACCGCATCAACATAATTTAATAAACTAAATGGACCGCTTGCGCCTGGCCGATGACAAGGGGAACAATTTTTATATATTATAGCTGCAATTTGTTGGCTCCATGAAATTTCTTTTGGAGCCTCTAGCGTTTCGTGGCTTTCTTTTTTCTGTGAGCAAGAAAATAACAGAATTATTAAAATAAAACCGAAATATTTTAATACTCTTTGAATAAAATTAGTAGTTGTAGAATGGCGAAATCATAAGATAAACAACAACTCCCGAAACAGTAACATAAAGCCATATAGGATAAGAAAAACGAGTTAGTTTTTTATGTTTTTCTTGTTGATTGGTAAGTCCAAAGTAAAAGGACAATAATATCATAGGAAAAACAATTACCGCCAAAAAAATATGCGTCAGTAAAATGATAACATAAAGAGGTTTAACCTTGGAAACAGCAGCGCTTTCGGCAATACTCATAATGCCATCATGGTCCACATCGCCATATTTAGTGTCAGGAATAAAGTAATGCGCAGTAACGTAACTTAATAAAAACAAAGTGCTAAAAATAAATGCCGTGAGATTTAATTTTTTATGTAATTCTATTTTTTTATTTTTTATTGCTATTAACGAAAATATTAACAAAACGCTACATGTTCCGTTTAATAAAGCATTTACCATGGGTAACTTGTAAATAAAATTTGGAAAAACTTCAGGGTGTGGAATCCACTTTTGATTTAATACTACAACCAACGCACAAACTACAAAAGTTAGAATGTAGATCGTTTGTTTAATTGATTTTTCGCTGTATTTGTTTAATAATTCCATTGTAATATTTTTTTAAAATTAATTCTTATTCGGTTATTCTGAAAATATTGCATTGTTATTTTTCATACTATAAAAAACACTTACCAAAAACTCAATTATTTGGTAAGTGTTTAAAAATAAAATAATATTAATTATTTAGCCTCGCTAAGTTGTTCCATACTAACTCCGGTTGAAGAATATCCGCCATCGTGATATAAGTTTTGCATGGTAACCATTTTAGTTAAATCACTGAATAAACTAATTGTATAATTCGCGCAATCATCGGCTGTAGCGTTTCCTAAAGGCGATTGTTTTTCTGCAAAATCAAAAAATTCACTAAATCCTTTTATTCCGCTACCCGCAGTTGTTTTAGTTGGTGATTGCGAAATAGTGTTTATTCGAACTTTTTTAGATTTCCCATAATGATACCCAAATGTACGCGCAATACTTTCAAGCATGGCTTTAATGTCAGCCATATCGGTATAAAATGGATAGGCACGCTGAGCTGCAATGTATGACAATGCTACAACACTTGCCCAATCATTTAATGCATCAAGTTTATGAGCCACTGCCAACATTTTATGAAATGATAAAGCAGATACGTCTATACCTTTACTAAAATATTCATAATTTGATTCGGTATAAGGAATATTCTTGCGAATATTAACACTCATACCAATAGAGTGTAATACAAAATCAATTTTCCCGCCAAGGTGCTCCATTGACTCAACATAAAGCTTCTCAATGTCTGCTACATTAGTAGCGTCAGCAGGAATAATCTTTGAATTTGTTTTTTCAGCCAGTTTATTAATTTCTCCCATACGCATAGCAATAGGTGCATTGGTTAGTACAAAAGTAGCACCCTCTTCATGCGCGCGCAAAGCCACTTTCCAGGCAATTGAATTTTCATCTAAGGCACCGGTAATAATGCCGCGTTTTCCTTTTAATAAGTTATAAGCCATTGTTTTGTGTTTTTAGTTGTGTAAATATACGATTTAAGCTTAAAAATTTAACAGCTTAATCATACAAATAATATCCGGTTCTAAGCAAATATTTTGCCGATTCATAAATCATCCTCATGTTATAATCCATATTGTCCGCTTTACTTTTGTATTGCCAAATATAATTTTTGGAATCTAAATTTTTGTATTTTCTCAAATATGTCTGGTTGTTATTTAGTGTTTTGTAATAATAAAATCCCATGCTATCTACGCAGCCTATTTTATCGTCTGCAGAAAAAACAACAAACGGATGTTTGTCCTTTAAAATATTTATGCCAAACGTATTATTTATATAGCTCCCTCCTAAAATACCCATAACGGTTGCCGGAATATCAGGTTGATATGCAGGGTAAGGGATAGTATCTGACTTAAACAATTTTGGCTGATGAATAATAAAAGGAACATGATGGTATGAAATTGGCATTTCATACGTGTGACCTAAAGACAAACCATGATCGCCTAAAAACATAAAAACGGTGTTGTTATACCAGGTGGTTTGTTTAGCCTGTTTCATAAACCTTCCAATTGCCCAATCAGCGTATAAAGTACAATTTTCTTGTTCGCTACTTCCGTTTGGCTTAAAAGGTATATTGGTTGGAATTCGCCATGGTCCATGATCTGAAGCTGTCATTACAACTGATAAAAATGGTTTATTTGATTTTCTAGAATTATTTACCTCTAATAATTTATCGAATAGCAAATGGTCCGGAACACCTAATGAACTCTCTGCTTGCGAAAAATCAAAATCATACTGACTAATAAAATTCTGAAATTTATTTATTTTAAAAAACCCTTGCATGTTATCAAAGTGGGGATCGTGCGTTGTATAAAAATATGATTCATACCCACGGTTATGCAATAAGGTTCCTAAACCCGGAAACGGATTTTTTACATAACTCTTCAAAGATTTTTCGGCCAAAATTCCCGGGAAACCAGTTGTTGTAGAAAATAGTCCGTTAAATGTATGAATACCGGACGAAAAAAAATTATTAAAAAAAACTGATTCCCTGATTAAACGATCCAAATGAGGTGTTAAATTTTTTCCGTTATAATACCCCATCTTAAAAACAGACATACTCTCCATTATTACAATTACAAAATTGTAGTTTGCATGAAACGAATCAACAACAGCCCTGCTAATATTTGCTTCAAAAGGAGAATTTATGCCTAAATAATTTCGTGTAAATTTCAATTGTGCGTTAATGTTTTTTGGCACCTCATAAGGTTTTTGACTTTGGTTATATAATACCGTTTTCCAAAATGTGAAATTTGGATTAATCGCAATTTGATTTATAAATGCGTTTTGTGAAACAATTGACAAACCTTCATGTAAACCAGACCTGTCGCTGGTTCTTCCTCTTGCGCCCATTGTAACCAGCAAAGAAAAAATTACAAAACCAACCAATACAAAAATCTTATTGTTTTTTTGTGGTGACGTAATTTGATTATTAAAATTTAAAACGAAACGTCTTGAAATTTTCAAAAAAAGAAACATAATAAAAAAATAAAATAGAAGATATCCCCAATAAGAAAAATTTCCGAAAATCATACTGATTACAAACTTTGAATTGTCTGTCCACAACAACGCGTTTTTATTTAAATGCGTACCAAACTGTTTAAAGTAGGGAATATTAATAACGCTGACAAAAAAATAAATACATTCTAAAAACATAAAAGTATATAACCCAAAGCTATTTATACTCCTAATTTTATACTTAAAAAAATGGCTGATTGAAAAAACAAATGCCGGTAAAAAAGCAATCCAACAAAAAACAGCTGTGTCAAATTCAAGTCCCATTCTAAACGACATATATTTTTCGTA
>CANFQR010000257.1 GCA_947449125.1 Bacteroidota bacterium
CTAAAAATTCAACGGTACCAGCACCGCTGTAATTACAGGCTTTGGCCACATCTACAGCGCATTTACCCATTTTTTCGCGAAGTTCGGGAGTTAACACAATGCTTGGCGCCTCTTCTATTAATTTTTGATGTCTACGTTGAATACTACATTCTCTTTCAAATAAATAAACACAATTTCCATGGTTGTCTGCCAGCAATTGAATTTCGATATGACGTGGGCGACTAGCATATTTCTCAATAAATACCGCGCCGTTTCCAAACGCTGATACAGCCTCGCTAATTGCCATTTTCATTTGCATTTCTATTTCGGATTCATTTTCTACCAAACGCATGCCTTTACCACCACCTCCGGCACTTGCTTTAATAAGTAAAGGAAATCCTATTTCTTTAGCAATTTTAATGGCTTCTTCAATATCGCTAATAGCTCCTTCAGAACCTTCAATCATTGGAACGTTATATTTTTTTGCGGTTGCTTTTGCGCTTAGTTTGTCGCCCATTAAATTCATACTCTCCGGACTTGGGCCAATAAATGTTATTCCGGCTTTTCTTACCTTTTCAGCAAAATCTGCATTTTCACTTAAAAAACCATATCCCGGATGAATTCCGTCAACCTCTAATTCTTTACAAATAGAAATAATTTTATCGCCCTGTAAATAAGATTGAGAACTGGGAGGAGGGCCAACACAAACAGCTTCGTCGGCATATCTTACAAAAAGTGCATCTCTGTCAGCTTCCGAATAAATTGCCACAGTTTTAATTCCCATTTCGCGTGCGCTGCGCATAATTCTTAGGGCAATTTCTCCGCGATTAGCTATTAAAATTTTTTTCATGGTGATAAGAATAAAAGTTACCCCATAAATATAATCAATATTCAATTTGTAAACTTATGAACGAGCTTGAAAAAATTTTTACCTAATTTTTTTAACTTAGTGAAATGTTTTTTTATTTATCAAAATTGTTGGCATTTTTACTTACCCCAATTATTTGGGTGTTTGTACTTTTAATTTATTCCTTTATAACAAAACTGGAAGCGCGTGCAAAAAAAGCAAGAATTGTAGCTTTAATACTTTTATATGTTTGTAGTAATTCCTTTATAGTTGATGAATGTTTCAGGCAATACGAACCAGTAACTCCCGATTATGATTTAATGAAAACAACATATGATGGTGCAATTATTTTGGGTGGTATAGGCAGCGTAGATTTAAGGTTGAATAAAATTAAATTTGGTTCTAGCGCAGACAGATTATTTCAAGCACTACCTTATTACTGCAACGGCAGAATAAAAAAAATTATTTTTACATCAGGTAGCGGAAGCATAGAATTTCCTGAAAAAAGAGAGGCATTATTTGTAAAAAAATATTTAAAATCAATAAATATACCCGATAGTGTTTTAATTATAGAATCTAAAAGTAAAAACACGTATGAGAATGCAATTTTCACAAAACAAATTTTAGACAGTCTGCATTTAAACGGGAATTATTTATTAGTTACATCTGGGTATCATATGCCCCGTTCAATGGCTGTATTTAAAAAAGCAGGTTACAAAAACTTAACTCCCTATATAACAGATAAAGTTAGTGGTGTAAGACGTTACACCTTTGATCACCTAATTATACCAAATCAGGATGCCCTGTACTCCTTACAATTTTTAATTCATGAATGGGTGGGTTTTTTGGTTTATAAGATAAAAGGATATGCTTAAGTTTAGCGAAGATTTTCTTCAATTTATCTGGCAAAATAAAATTTTAAAACCCTTACCGCTAATTACAGTTAACGGCAAAGAAATTTCAATTATAAAATACGGGGAGTTAAATAAAAATTCTGGCCCCGATTTTTTTAATGCTCAGGTTAAAATAGATAATGTTATTTTGGTTGGTAACATAGAAGTTCATATTAAAACAAGCGATTGGTTAAAGCATAAACATCAGCACGATAAAAATTACGATACTATTATATTGCATGTTGTATACGAACATGATACTGATTTAGTTCAAAATATAAATCATAATGTGGAGGTATTAGAGTTAAAAAATTTAATTCCTGAATCAACATTTGAAAATTATAGAACCTTAAATAATTCAAAAGCTAAAATACCTTGCGTTAATCAGCTGCATAAGTGCGATGATTTTAAATTTTTATCTTGGCTCGAGAGAATGACAATTGAAAGGTTAGACTACAAGGTAAAATTAATAGATACTAATTTTAAACTTTTTAATGGCGATTACACTCAAACATTTTATTTTTTACTGTTGCGTAATTTTGGATTTAAAGTAAATGGTTTGCCGTTTGAATTGCTCGCAAGAAATTTGCCAATAACAGTTTTATTAAAGCATTCAGACAACTTAATGCAATTAGAAGCATTGTTGCTTGGAATATCCGGATTACTGAGTAATCAATTTAAGGATGGTTATATTTTGCAGTTGCAAAAAGAATACGATTATTTAAAACATAAATACGGTTTAATAGAGTTAAAAAAAGAACTTTTTAAATTTTCTAAATTACGGCCTGCAAATTTTCCAACGGTAAGATTAGTACAATTTGCAAGGTTGATAAATACCAAACCTTCATTATTTGTGGCGCCCTATGATTTTTTAAATCATGAGGAAATTTTAATGGCATTAAAAATAAATTTGGAGGGGTATTGGAAAAATCATTATATAATGGATGGTAATGTAACCAGCAAAGATTTATCTATTGGATTAACTTCCAAAGAAAATTTAATCATTAATACGTTTGCGCCTTTTTATTTTTTTTATTCAAAAAAAACAGGGAAAGATGATTTCGGAAATTTCGCAATAGAATTATTAAACAAATGTGATTTAGAGGAAAACAGTAAAATAAAATTATTTAACGAAAAGAAAATCGTTTTAAAAAATTCTGCCAATAGCCAAGCGCTAATTAATTTATACGATAATTATTGCAGTAAAAAAAATTGTCTTAATTGCGCTGTGACCTCTCAAATTCTGAAATAGAAAAAACTAATTGCTAAAAATTATTCTTTAATAAGTTTTGTCGGTTTTTGAGATTTACCATTGACTGAAGTATTTAGTATATATAATCCTTTAGATAAGTTGGAAACATTAATGAATTGAGTAGATTCATTTTCTATATTTGTTAAATTAATTATCATTACGTTTTTACCTATCACATCCATAATTTCTATTTGTAAATGATTAATATTTTCTGAGAGTAACTTCACATATATTTTATCGTTTGTCGGATTAGGATAAATTGAAAATAAATTTTCGTTTGTTGTTATAGTGTTTAATCCTGTTGTTATATTGCAAGTTGATGCTGTTATACTAATTAATGTGTTGCTTTTACAGCCCAAACCCGAGGTGCCATTGCATGAATAAGTTGTATTTATGGTTGGAGAAACAACAACAGATGGTCCTGTATTATTTCCTGGAAACCATGTATATGTTTGCGCGCCGGAGGCCGATAAAGTTGCAGTAGATCCAATACAAACATTCAATGTAGATGAAGAAACAGAAATTGTTGGATTTGGATTTATTAATATTGTTTGAGTAGTTGACGCAATTAATGTACCCGCCGATACAGTTAATGAGATAGTGTAAGTACCTGAGTTGTTAAATTTAATAAAGGTTGATGATGAGTTAGGATTAGTAACACTTGATGCGGAAGGCAAG
>CANFQR010000258.1 GCA_947449125.1 Bacteroidota bacterium
AATATAGGCCAAAGGGCAAACCACTAATTTTTGTGATTCTATCATTTCGGCAATTTGCTTATGTTCTTTGTCTTTTTCGCTAAATAAACTGCGTATGTACTTTAGGTTGTCCCAAAGCGGTTCCATGTAAGGGTTTAGTTTGCTGTTTACATCGCCTGGCAAATAACCAATATCTTTATTACTGAGAGGAACAATTGGGCGAGCTAAATAAATTTGATGGTAATTTCGTCGTAACTCCAAGGCGCCGGCAAGCGACAACAATGTTTTTCCGGTTCCGGCCACACCCTGTATTGTAACCAGTTTAATATCCTGATTCATGATGGCATCTAAGGCAAATGTTTGCTCAGCATTTTTTGGAATAACCCCAAAGGCGGCGGTTTTTATTATACGGTGTAGGGTATCTTCGTCCTTATTATACCTTGTCATAACACTTTGTGATCCATTCTTTAAAATGTAATAATGGTTGGCTAAACTTTTATGACTTTTTAAAATTGTTTTTGCCTTAATAAATCCTTGATTGTAAATAGCGGCAATTTGCTCGCTGCTTGCTTTAATACTTTCGGTATTGCCAGTATATAACTCATCAACAGTTTTTATTTTACCAGTTTCATAATCTTCGGCAATTAAGTTGAGGCTTTTAGCTTTTATGCGAAGGTTAATGTCTTTAGTTACCAAAACAACTTTTTTGTCGGGATGCATTTCTGCGGTGTATAAAGCTGTGTTTAATATTCTATGGTCGGCCTTACGGTCGGCAAAAATGACTTCAGCATTTGTTTTAGACGAAAAATTCATCTCAATTTTAAACTTCCCTCTTGTTGGACCGTTTATTGCTGTCCATTCCTGCAAAGAGTTATTACCGCTTAAGCTATCTATGTATCTTGTAAACTCCCGTGCCGAGTAATTTTTGGTGTCATTGCCTTTTTTAAAATTATCTAATTCTTCTAAAACAGTAATGGGGATAACCACATCGTGTTCGGCAAAATTTTTAATTGCAGTGTGATCGTAAATAATAACAGATGTATCTAATACAAATATTTTTTTTTCTTTAGCTGCTGCTTTTTTTATTTTTTTGGCCATAAAAAATCGATTTACGTTTAAGTAAAGCTATTAATCGGTGGCAAATTTGGTAAACAGCTTATCAATTTATTTAAACAAGTGTTTGTTTATTGGCACAAAAAAACCCTTAGCAACTGCCAAGGGTTTATTTAAAAAGTTTAAATGATGATTATTGCGCTTCTGCTGATTTGGAAAAACGTTTACGGGTATTCTCATCTAAATGAATTTTTCGTAAACGAATGTTTGAAGGGGTAATTTCAACATATTCGTCGGACTGAATATATTCCATAGCTTCCTCCAAACTAAATTTTATTTTTGGAACAATACGCATTTTTTCATCAGTACCAGAGGCACGCATATTGGTTAATTGTTTTTCTGTACACACGTTTACCACTAAATCATCAGGGCGAATATGCTCCCCAATAACCATACCCGGATAAATTTCTTCGCCTGCTTCAATAAAAAATTTACCTCTGTCTTGTAATTTATCAATACTGTAGGCTACGGCAGTACCTTTATCTTTACTAATTAAAACTCCTGCTATACGACTTGGTATATGACCTTTCCAAGGTTCATAATCTTTGAAACGGTGCGCCATAATAGCTTCTCCTGCAGTAGCAGTTAACACATTATTACGCAAACCAATAATGCCACGCGAAGGGATTTCAAACTCAATATGAGTTAAATCTCCTTTTGGTTCCATAATTAATAAATTTCCTTTACGCTGAGTAACCAAATCAATTACTTTACTTGAAGATTCTTGAGGTACGTCAACAGTTAATACCTCAACCGGTTCGCATTTTACGCCATCAATTTCTTTTACGATAACCTGAGGCTGACCTAGTTGAAGTTCATACCCCTCGCGACGCATGGTTTCAATTAAAACAGACAAATGTAAAATACCACGGCCAAAAACGATATAAGAATCAGGCGACGAAGTTTCTTCAACGCGCATAGCCAGATTTTTTTCTAATTCTTTAAATAATCTATCGCGCAAGTGACGAGATGTAACGAACTTACCATCTTTACCAAAAAAAGGAGAGTTGTTAATGGTAAACAACATGCTCATTGTTGGCTCATCAATAGAGATGTTTGGCATGCCCTCTGGATTTTCAAAATCGGCAATTGTATCGCCAATTTCAAAACCTTCAATACCTGTAAACGCGCAAATATCGCCTGTTTCGGCCTCGGCAACTTTTTGTTTTCCTAATCCGTCAAAAATAAATAATTCTTTAATACGTGATTTTTGAAGTCTACCATCGCGTTTAACAACGCTAACCGGCATGTTTTCTTTAATAATACCTCTAAAAATTCGACCAACAGCAATACGACCAATAAAAGACGAATAATCTAAAGATGTAATTTGAATTTGTAAAGTTCCTTCTCTTTTTGGAGCAGTAGGTATTTTATCGATTATTGTATCAAGTAAAAATGTAATATCGGTTGTTGGATTTTTGTAATCCGGCCCCATCCATCCTTGCTTACTAGAACCGTAAACGGTAGGGAAGTCTAGTTGGTCTTCGGTAGCATCCAAATTAAAAAATAAATCAAAAACATCATCATGTACTTCTTCCGGGCGACAATTTGGTTTATCTACTTTATTAATTACCAAAATTGCTTTTTTACCTGCCGCAATTGCTTTTTGAAGCACAAAACGTGTTTGAGGCATCGGCCCTTCAAAAGCATCTACCAATAAAATTACACCGTCGGCCATATTCATTACACGTTCTACCTCACCGCCAAAATCGGCGTGACCCGGTGTGTCAATAATATTAATTTTGGTTCCTTTATATCTTACAGATACATTCTTGGCAAGAATGGTAATGCCGCGCTCGCGCTCTAAATCATTGTTATCGAGTATAAGTTCTCCGGTTGCTTGATTTTCTCTAAATAAATTACACTGATGTAAAATTTTATCTACTAAGGTTGTTTTACCGTGGTCAACGTGGGCAATAATGGCAATGTTTCTAATTTCAGACATGGTTTGTTTTTTAAGCGCGCAAAGATACTATTTTTATTGTTTAATTCACTTTAATACAAAGGTTTATATATTTATTAATGTTAATTCTTATGAAAATTACGGCTACGAATAGTAGTTTTTTGAATCAGCCGACAAAGACTCCGCTTATAAATAGAAATGTAAGCAACTAAATTGATTTGTTGAAACCGCCATTTAAAACTAACTTTAAAAACAATTATGTTTACAGGAATAATAGAAACTTTAGCCCATTTAGAAAAGATTGAAAAAGAAAATTCAAATGTTCATTTTACTTTTTCGAGTAACATTACTTCCGAGTTAAAAATTGATCAGAGCGTATCACATAACGGCGTTTGTTTAACAATAGTAAACATTGATAAAAACAATTACACCGTTACTGCTATAAACGAAACGCTAACAAGAACAACTATTGGAAAAATTAAAATTGGGGATTGCGTTAACCTGGAACGGTGCATGGCTGCAAACGGTAGATTTGACGGGCATATTGTACAAGGCCATGTTGATACAACAGCGAAGTGTATAAAAATAAACGATCTTAATGGCAGTTGGGAATACTGTTTTGAGCACGAAAAAAACAAAAATTAC
>CANFQR010000259.1 GCA_947449125.1 Bacteroidota bacterium
CTGCCGAACAGTAAATAATTTAATGGATACTGATAAACGCTTTAAAGCATACATTGAAGAACTTGAAAAGAAAATTAGCATTAGCAACTAACTTAAATTAAAATTTTTTAAAAACCTCAAACCCAAAGTTTGAGGTTTTGATTTTATATCCAATAATAACACAAAAGATAATAAACAAAAAACAACCATGAAAAATATTACAGTTATAGGAAGCGGTACAATGGGAAATGGAATTGCTCACGCTTTTGCACAATCTAATTATAATGTAAACCTTGTAGATATAAGTGATGCCGCTTTAACCAAAGCTATTGCCACTATTACAAAAAATCTTGACCGTCAGGTACAAAAAGGAACTATAACCGAAGAAACAAAAAATTCAACTTTAAAAAACATTACAACTTATACTGATATATCAAATGGTTCAAGTAATGCCGATTTAGTTGTGGAAGCAGCAAGCGAAAATATTGATATCAAATTAAAAATTTTTAAACAACTTGATGAGGTTTGTCCTCCTCATACAATTTTGGCAAGTAATACCTCCTCTATTTCTATTACGCAGATAGCAGCAGTAACTGAACGCGCCGATAAAGTAATTGGAATGCATTTTATGAATCCAGTGCCGGTAATGAAACTTGTTGAAATTATTCGTGGATATAGCACTACAGACGATGTATGTAATTTAATTATGGAAACATCAAAAAGTTTAAATAAAATTCCGGTTGAGGTAAATGATTTTCCGGGTTTTGTTGCAAATAAAATTTTAATGCCAATGATTAATGAAGCCATCATTACATTAAATGAGGGTGTTGCAGGCGTAGAAGAAATAGATACTGTTATGAAATTAGGGATGGCTCATCCAATGGGGCCACTTCAATTAGCTGATTTTATAGGATTAGATGTTTGTTTGAATATTTTACGTGTATTGCAAGATGGATTCGGAAATCCTAAATATGCACCATGTCCGTTATTGGTTAATATGGTTACTGCCGGAAATCTCGGAGTGAAATCAGGAAAAGGCTTTTATGATTACAGCAGCGGAACTAAAGATTTAGTTTTAGCAGAGAGGTTCAGAAAAAAATAATTATTTTGTTAGTTGACAACCTCAAGTTATAATAACATTCTTAGTATAGAATATCCCGGCATACCAAGTGCCGGGGTTTATTATTTTAATACACATAGTGGACTGAGGTACGAAGTAAGATTTGGGAGATTGCAAGAAAATATTTTACATTCTAATATTGTTTTTGGCGTTATTAATGATGAATTTGATGGTGAAGAATATATTGCCACCAACAAGGGTGAAGTCTATCAGGTAATGAATACAATAGTTGAAATTATAAAAAACTATATGTTAGAACATCCAAAAGTAAATATTTATGAGTTTAATGCCATTGGACGTGAAAATGAAGACAACTCTGTAGAAAATGGCCGTATGGTTTTATACAAACGATTCCTTCCTAAAATTTTTGATGCTAATTGGAAGTACAAAATAGAAGGGAATTTTGCTTTGGTAACAAAAAAACAATAATTAAATCTCTAACCAATTTCTGGCATTTAATCCTAAAATTTTTTCTTTTTCAATTTCTAGAATAGGTGAGTTTCTAACTAAATCACCAGGAATTGCCTCGCCTAGCGGAAAGGGATAATCACTTCCTTGCATTACTTTATCTGCGCCAACTAAATCAACAATGTACTGTAATAGTTTATGATCGCACACATGACTATCAACCCAAAACTTTCCTAAATAATTTTTCGGATTAATTGGATTATCAATTGCAACTAAATCAGGTCTGCATTCCCAACCATGTTCTATTCTGCTTATTGTAGGTAAAAATGAACCACCACCATGCGCAAAGCATACTTTTAATTTTTTATACTTTTCAAACACTCCTCCAAAAATCATACTGCAAATAGCTCTACTTATTTCGGCAGGCATGCCTACTAGCCAAGGCAGCCAATACTTGCCCATGTGCTCTTGTCCCATCATTTCCCATGGATGAACTAATATGGCAGCATTTAAACTTTCGCAGGCTGCAAAAATTTCGTCAAATTGAGGTTCGTTTAAATTTAAATTATTAACGTTGCTTCCTATTTGAATACCTTTAAAGCCATTCTTTATTGATCGCTCCAATTCATTAACAGCAAGTTTTGTATCTTGCATGGGTAAGGTGGCTAATCCAATAAACTTTTCTGGATAGTTATTTATTGTACTGGCAATATCATCATTTAAGAATTTACTTGTTTCCAAACCATCATTTGGCTTTGCCCAATAATTAAACAATACCGGGATGGTGCAAATTACTTGCATGTCAATTTTATGTTGATTCATTTCAAGAATTCTTGATTCAACATCCCAACAATTTTTTAGTATTTCTCTGAAACGTTTGTTCCCTTGCATCATCCAGGCCTTTTCTGTTTCGTGATGATGAAGTGTTATAAAATTACCATATCCAAACTTATCCGCGAAATCTGGAATGTGTTTTGGGATAATATGTGTATGTGTATCAATTGTAAACATTGTATTATTTCTTTTTAGCAAAAATGATGACATCTTTTTTGTTTCCCCAGTGATAGCCAAGATGAAAAGGTAATTTTTTAATTTTTGAACTGTCTTTTTCAAAAGCTTCCTGCAAAGGTTTTTGTAAACTTAAATACGGAAAATCGCTTACCGGTTTAGTATACTGACCAAATAATTTAACATCAAACTTGTTATCTTCTTCAAAGTATTTATATGGGATACCGGTATCGTCTTGTATAATACCAGATGAATTAGATAGGATAAGGCTGCGCATATTACTCATAAATCCGGCATGCAACAAGTACGATGCGCTTTTTATATAAGTAATTGCATTTTTTGTATTTGAATTAATGTATTTGAAAAAGACTGTGGTGTCGTTAAATAAGTTATTACTCACATCGTATTTAAAATAATAAACTGATTTTTGCTGGTTGTTCTGAATAAAATCAACCCTTACACCAAATGGTTTTTTGTCGGTTAAATTAGAATTATAGGCAACTTCACCAATACTGTCTTGATTATAACGTAACAAGTATTTTATGTCAAGAATTTCATTGCCGGTTTTTTTGATAAAGAAGCTTAGAATTGGCAATAATCCATTTACTTTTTGTGATTGAAAGTCGTTTAACATTTTACGAGTAATAAAATAACTTTTATCAAAAATATCGCCTAACGATTTTTTAAAATCATTAGAATAATCTAATGATTCTTTATGTTTGAATTTTTCTAATTCGGGCAATCTTCCAACGGGTTCAAGACCAAGCATAATATATTTTTCGGCATCCGGAAAAAAAGCGTTAACTGTTAAAAAATCGGGGCCGCTAAAAGGATAAAAAATAATTTTGTTTTGAGAGTTTATATCGTTAAACTCCTTTGTTGCCCAATCCTCCATTGCATTGAGTCGTTTTTGTTTTAGTTGTTTCCAGCTGCTATCAATAAAAGCGGCGTGAGATTGCCAAACAACAGAATCAAAAAGAAAATTTAAATTATTAGCAGTTGATTTAACGCCTGACAAAACAGCGGTAGTG
Source organism: Bacteroidota bacterium (assembly GCA_947449125.1). Taxonomy (GTDB): domain Bacteria; phylum Bacteroidota; class Bacteroidia; order B-17B0; family Aurantibacillaceae; genus Aurantibacillus. Next base: position 3,547 of record CANFQR010000259.1, read on the forward strand.
TTGTTAAATTCATTATTAGTATTAAAATTAAATTTTGTTGAAGAATTAGAAATAGAGTCTTCAGTATGTTTTTTTACTGC
>CANFQR010000260.1 GCA_947449125.1 Bacteroidota bacterium
AACCGATTAGCAACATCATGAGTTACATAATAACTCAACAACGCTACAGCGCAGCCGTTTATTAGTGGGATAATTATAGCAAAAACCAAAGGAAACCATCCGTTACTAGTAAATGAATTTAGTTTTCTTCCACTCACAATTCCCATATCCAATAAAAAGATAGCTAAAAACCCTTTGAAAATATCATTCGTAAACGGCTTAATACCTTCAGCTTGCTTGGCGTTAGCCAATAAACCAATAATTAAACTTCCTAAAATTAAAAGTACACTTCCGTTTGTTAGAGAATGCTTTACTACAGAAAACGGTTTAATTTTGTTGCTTTCATCATTATTAAAAATTGATATTAATATTAAACCAGCAATAATAGCCGGCGATTCCATTAAAGCCATAATTGCCACCATGTGTCCATGTAATTGCAATTTTTGAATTTCTAAATAAGAAACAGCAGTCACAAAAGTTACAGCGCTTACAGAACCATAAGCAGCGGCTATAGCTCCGGCATCAAACACATTAAACTTATGTTTCAAAATAAAAAATGTATAAAGAGGAATTAATAGCGATAATGCTATACCAAATAGCATAGACCAAGCAATTTCAGCGGTAAACGCTTCATGAGATAACTCTTGCCCACCTTTAAACCCAATAGAAAATAATAAATACAAAGAAATAAATTTTGAAGAATTAGGCGGGATTTCTAAATCGCTTTTTAACTTAACTGCAATAATGCCTAAAATAAAGAATAAAAATGCCGGATTAGTTACATTTGAAATAAGTAAATCTAAATTCATGTTTCTGTGTGTGTGTTCTTTTTATCTATCCTTTGCGAAGAGTAATCGTTTACCTTTTATTTGTTCATTAAAAATTCCTTCATTATAAACCATGTGTCCATTCACAATTGTTTTCATTACTTTACTTTGGAAAGAATAATTTTCAAAAGGCGACCATCCGCATTTATAAAATGTATTTTCATTGGTTGAAGTCCATTTTTTATTCAAATTTACCAAGACTAAATCTGCATAATATCCTTCTCTGATATAACCTCGGTCTTGTATTCGATATATCTCAGCAACATTATGGCTAGATTTTTGAACTATTTTTTCTAAACTTATTTTTTCTTGATGAACTAATTCCAATAGTATTGGTAAGGCGTGTTGAACCAAAGGCGCTCCTGATTTAGCGTTTATATAATTACCCGTTTTTTCTGATATAAGATGCGGTGCGTGATCTGTGGCTATAATATCTAATCTATCATCTATTAATGCTTTTATTAATTCATTTTTGCTTTCTTCGGATTTGATTGCGGGATTCCATTTAATTTGTGACCCCAATTTTTCATAATCTTTATCAGTAAACCATAAATGGTGCACACAGGCTTCTCCTGTAATTCTCTTTTCTCTGAGTTTATCAACTTTTTTAAATAAACCTGTTTCTATGTCAGATGAGATGTGTAAGGCATGAAACCGGGTACCATGTTTTTCTGCCAGTTGAATAACACGTTTGGTTGCCTCGTAGCAGGCATTTTTGTCCCGTATTAAAGGGTGGCAATACATTGGAATATTGTTACCATAAATAGCTTTGTACGTTGATAGATTATGATTAATTATTGCATCATCTTCGCAATGAAGTGCCACTAAAGAATTTGTTCTTGAAAATAATTTTTCTAAAAAATCAAGGTGATTCGCTAAAATTCCCTCTTCATCGTCAAAGTATAAACCATCGTCACTTAATCCGCAAATTTTTGTGTTATCAATTGTTAGGGCAACATCTAAGTTGCTTTTATTGATTCCCATAAAAAACGAATAATTTGCCAGAGAAGATTTATTAGCTATTTCATACTTGTTTTCTAAAGCTTTAAAACTAGTGGCGTTTGGGGATGTGTTTGGCATATCCATAAATGAAGTAATGCCTCCTGCAACTGCTGCTTTTGATTCTGAATATATTGTGCCTTTTGCAGTAAAACCAGGCTCCCTAAAGTGAACCTGGTCATCAATCAACCCCGGTAAAAGGTATAACCCTTCGGCATTTATAACATCTAGGTTTGTTTGGTTGAGAATAATGTTGGAATCTATTTTTGAAATCCTTTCTCCATCAATCAAAACATCTAAAGTCTTAATTTGTCCTTCATTTACTACCTGTGCGGATTTAATTAATAATTTACTCATTTTATACTTTAGGGATTACAACTATCGCAATACATGGGGTCTTCAAAAAATCTACCATGCGGATACATTTTTTCTTTGGTAAAACTGCAAGATTGGCAACTAAGTATAGTTAATAATGTTGAACGGGTTGGCGCTCCACAATTTCTGCAAACAAGTCCGGGTTTAGCACCAATAATTGAAAATCCGGGCGCATTGCACTTTGGGCATTGTGTTTTTATTTTTGTGATTAGTTTTTTTACGGCAGTTTTAATAACTTTCATTCGGGTTGGATTATATAATGCCCTCATATCTGTTTCGGCATATACACTGCCATATTTAGACATTAGCGTTTTGTACGCTGTTAATAAATCCCTAATTGTTGTTATACCTTTATAAATATCTTCATTAAAATCTTTTGATTTTCTCAATATTAAACCATGAGCAGGAAACTTTACCGATTTAGCAAAGTCCTCAAGTTCTTTGTAAGAATTAATCTGGGAACCGTTAAAATTAGTTTTTGTGCTAATTTCACTTGTAATAAATTCTAGTTTGTTTTTCTTATCTATTAATAAAAGAATTTCTGAATCGGCAGGAACAAAAAATATGGTAGGGTGTAAACCAAACGAGCCTTCGCTAGCAATAGCCATATCGCAGCCAGAAAGCTCCATTGCTTTAAAACATTTTTGCCTTGCTGTTTCTAAAGGGTCGTTTAAACGTTCCTTTTCACCCGTAAAAGTACCAAACTCATCAGTATCCAATTCTTCATAAACTATGCATTCTAGATTAAGGTATTTAGTTAATAGTGGCGCAATAACATTTTCTTTCTTATGTTTTGTGGCGATAATTATTTTCCTGCCCTTGAATATTTTCCCCATTTGACGTTCTATCATCTATGAATTTAATTTCTATTAATCCATTTATTTTTAGGCTTACCTTTTTTTCATCTGCAAAGTCCATTAATTTTCTGATGTCCACATTAGTTTGCGTTAGTTCCTTTATCCGGTTTTTATGAAAGGATGTGTCGCCACTTGTTCTGACGGTAATACCAAAAGACTCCATTGAATGAAAATTTATTTTGCTGTTAATTAGTGTAAACAAAATGTTTCTAGCGTCTGATGGATTAAACTCTCCGTCAATTAATTTAAAGGTGTTTTTCTTTTTCATTGTTTTTTATCTACGTTTATTTCGCTTTGCAAGGAGACTAAACTTCTGAATTTTTTTAGCAACCTTTTGTTGGGAGTTTGTTGTTTAAATATATTAAATGAGGCTATTCTTTCTGGCGTATCATTATACAGTTTAATGCAAACTGCCATTATAATTAAAGAAATAAAACCTACTAAAAAATAATGATGAGTGGCAAAGTTTATAAACTCAGCCTCCAATTCAATAATTTTAATATGAAGTATAAAACTTATGAGAATTAGGC
>CANFQR010000261.1 GCA_947449125.1 Bacteroidota bacterium
GATGGGTAAACTGAACAGTTTCGAGGGCGCTTTTTTCAATATTAGTTTTTATTGTTGGCGCATCTTGTTTAGTTTCCTGAGGTTTATTTTTTAGATTTTTTTCGCGGTGTAACAAATCAGAAAGGTCAACATCCTGATAATTTAATAATGCGATATCGTCCGAATTTAGTTCGGTAATTTTTGTAATACCTCGTTTAATAATTTCAAAAAATACTCGTGAAGTTGCTTGTACGTCAAAAGCTGCATTATGAGCTTCATCAAATTTTGAATTAAATAATTTAAAGTATAATTCTGTTAATGTAGGCCATTTATATTTTCCGCCTTTACCCCCTGGAATTGCACAATAGAGTGTTGTTTCATCACTCTTGGTATCAATAACAGATTTATTTTCAAAATAATTTGGCAAGCCTATTCTTAAAAATTCAGCGCCAATTATGTTGATATCAAATTCAATATTATGTCCGCATAAATAGGTTGTTTCTTTTACAATATCTGCAAATTCAATTAACGATTGGTTCAAGTCAAAACCTTCATTTAAAGCTCTTTCTGTTGTAATCCCATGAACTTGTGCTGCATTAAAAGGAATGGTATATCCATTTGGTTTAATGATTATAGAATTATGATGTAATAATTTTCCTGTTTTATCATGAAATTGCCAGGCAATTTGAACCATTCTGGGCCAATTATCAAAATCCGTTAAAGGCGCATTATAGTTTAATGGTAATCCGGTGGTTTCAGTATCGAAAATTAAAAACATGAAATTATTTAGTTATGCGATTAATTAAATTGTTAAATAGTAAAGGGGATTATAAATTTACAATTTTAAGGTTTGCCTTAGTTTGCTTGTTGAAAAAAACTAAAACAAAATTATTGTATTAGTTACTGTAACACTAAAGTTATTTACTTAGATTTTTTTTGTTTTTGGACAATTAAATAGAATATAAAATTATGAAAACTTTAAAAAAAGTCTTTAAGGTCAACGACTTAAAGGTTAATTTAAAATTTTATGGAAAAATAAAAATGATTTTTGAGTTTCATTAAAACTTCTATCTTTGCGAGTCATAAAAAAAATGAAAGAAATGAGCAAAGAAAAAAATACTCAATTAGATGCCGAGTCCAATAAGAAAAAAGATAATGTTAGTATTCTTGAAAAAATAAGACGAAGAACAGGATTATTGGTTGGGATAGTTGGTTTAGCCCTTTTAATTTTTATTTTAGAAAGTTTATTGGGTTCAGGTTCCAGTATTTTTGGAGAAAATGAATTAGCAACAGTTGGATCTATTAACGGAAAGAAGATTGACAGAAACGAGTTTTTGACAAAACGTGATAATCAATTAAATATCATCCGTCAGCAAAAACAAACAAACGATATTGATGATGCGACTATTAGTCAAGTTAACGATTATATATGGCAACAATACGTATCTGAAATGGTAATAAAGCCGCAATACGACAAAGTTGGTATTTCGGTAGGAGAAGATGAAATTTACGAACGTGTTGTGGCCCACCCTGTGCCATCTGTTGCTCAGCGATTAACCGATCAAAAAACAGGTAAGGTTTACGACCAGTTAGCTGCTCCTGACGGGAGTTTAGATCCTGCAAAGTTTCGTCAATTTGTTCAAAATGCAACCGGCGATCAAGAGATGTTTATCAAACAATTGGAAGATGACATCAAGAATATGCGCTATGCAGAGAAGTATGCTTCGTTAATTAGAAAAGGACTTTATACAACAAGTATAGAAGCGAAGGAATCATTTAAAACTCAAAATAATAAGATTAATTTTTCATACGTAATTAAAAAATTTGATTCAGTAAACGATAGCACAGTTAAAATTACAGACGAAGAAATTGAAAAGTTTTACAGCAATAATTCTTATTTATTTGTAAATAACGAAACTTCTCGTAAGATTGAATATGTATCTTTTGATGTATTACCCAGCGAAGCAGATGTAGAGGCAATAGCTAAAGATGCTCAAAGAACGGCTGATGATTTTAAAATGAAATCCATTAAGGAAGATAGCTCTTTTATAGGGCAAGAGAGCGAAAACGGCCTGGTTAATATTCAGGATATGAATAAAAAGAATATGATAGTTCGTGATTCGACCATATTTACAGCGGCTCCCGGTTCTGTTTTTGGACCATATAATGAAGGCGCTTATTTTAAAATTTACAAATTACAGGCAGTTAATTCTGTTGCTGATAGCGCTAGAGTACGTCATATTTTAATCGGAACAAATGACCCGCAAACACAACAGCCTAAGCGTAGTTTGGCACAAGCAAAAACCACTGCTGATAGTTTGTTAACTTTAATAAAAGCAAAAAAAGTAGTTTTTGACACATTGGTAAAAACAGTTAGTGATGATGGCGGTAGTAAAACTAACGGAGGAGATTATGGATGGTTTGATGAGAATAAAGGATTTGTTCAGCCATTTAAAGATGCAGGCTTAATGGGTAGCAAAGGAAATATTACGGTGGTTCAAACACAGTTTGGATACCATATTATCGAAGTATTAGATGTTAGTAAAACGCGACACAACTCTTACAAAGTGGCTCAAATTTTCAAATTAATTTCTCCAAGTGATGAAACAAATCAAGCAATCTACGCTGCAGCCAGTCAGTTTGCCGGCGAAAATAATACAGGAGAATTATTTGATAAAGCTGTTGACGCTAAAAAATTAACAAAACGTATAGCCGATAATATAAAGGAAGGCGACCGTCAATTACCTGCCTTAGATGGAGCTAAAGAATTGGTTAGATGGGTTTATTCAGCAAATAAAGGGGATGTAAATATTTTTTCGTTAACGGATAAACATGTTGTTGCGAAAGTAGCTGGCATAAAAAATAAAGGGACATTACCATTAGTTGATGTTTTAGATGAGGTAAAGCCATTGGCAATTAAAGATAAAAAAGCACAATCATTTTTAGCTGAATTCTCTTCTAAAGCGGGAAATGCTAAAGCAATTGAAGATATTTCTTCTAAATTAGGTTTAGAAATAAAAACTCAAGAAAATTCCATCTTATCAAACCGTAATGTTGATGGTATTGGCTTTGATGATATTATGATGGGTACGGCTGTTGGTTTAAAATCGGGTACAACAAGCAAAGCCACCATTGGAAATAATGGCGTTTTTGTTTTAAAAGTTACTAAATTAGAAGAATCAAAAATTCCTGAAGATTTAAAAATGCAAAAAATGCAATTAGATCAAGCAAATGGTGGAAGAGCTGATTATGAAGTTTTTAACGCCTTAAAAGAAATGGCAAACATTGAAGATCATAAATCACGAATAGATTAAATAGAATAGTAAAAATTCCCAATCCCCTCTAAACCATGAGGGGATTTTTTTTATCTTTTAAGTTATTTTTAATGATAATACAAGACATAATAGTAGAACTTGAAAAATTTGCGCCTTTGCCTCTTCAAGAAGATTATGACAATTGTGGGCTTATTATTGGTCAAAGAAATCAGTTTATTACCTCAGTATTGTTAACCCTCGATTGCACGGAAGCTGTTATTGACGAGGCTATTGAAAATAATTGTAATTTAATTATAGCACATC
>CANFQR010000262.1 GCA_947449125.1 Bacteroidota bacterium
GAATTTGTTCCTGAGAAAAATATTCATAGTTAGTATATCCTTTAGGGAAATAGATGTTTGGGTAATGATTGGTATTTATATATGTTTTTTTTGATTCTTGCAAAATACTTTCTTCGAGTGTTGCTACAAACACATATTTCTCGTTATTAAATTGAGGTTGATTTACAACCAGCAAGCCATGGTATTTTCTCGTATTACAATTAATAAGTGTAGAACTGCAATATGCTCCAAGATTGTTGGCCTGAAGCGTTTCTCGTTTGAGCGAAAAATCAAGATTAGTTAATTGATTTTTTAAAAAATGTATAAATGGCATTTAATTTTAGTTTGTTGAATTATTGCTCTTCAATTTTTGCTAACTCTGATTTCAAGTAAGTGATTACGCTAATGTCTAAAGTGTCTATCCCTTTTATTTCGGCTAAACATACCGATAACCAATCGCCCCAATGAATAAGGTATAGCATTTTTTCTAAAATTGAATTTCCCTTAGCGTAAATCTCTTTTATAGTTGCATCATATAAACCAATAATTTCACTAGATATGTTGATACGTTTAGCTGTTCGGTTATATTCGTTTTTATCTCTTAATATAATCACAGCAATATTTTTGTTTTTTTCTTTCCAGCCTTGCAGTTCGTTATGATTTAATTCAGGAAATACATTGTGTGAGCATAATGTTTTTGAGTTTTCATTTAATTGTTGCTTCAATCTTAATGCAACAGATTCTGTTTTTGCCGAACTGTATATTATGGGATATTTACCTGAAATTAAGTAGGCCGTTTCTTTTGCGTCTTTTATAATATTGTCTTCTTCGTTGTCTAAAAGTTTTATAGCAGCATTAATTTTGTTTTTGTAATCTGACGAAATGATATAGTTAATGTTTAGTATGTTTAGTATTTGAACTATACTATATGAAATTGCAGCTCTTGGCGGCATACCTTTTGGAATTAATATTGTGTCTAATTTTTTTCTTGAAGCTATATCTGCTAATTTTCCACCAGAAGTAATACAAACAATTTTGGCTTCCTTTTCTATAGCTTCGTTAAGTGCCAATAATGTTTCTTCGGTATCACCTGAATACGAAGAAATAATTACTAAAGATTTTGTATTTATATAATTTGGTAAGAAATAATCTTTATTTACAATAATAGGTATTTTAATTTCCGATGCAACTGCTTCAGCTACTATATTACCACTTATTCCAGATCCGCCCATGCCACAAATCACAACGTTTCTTAATTCTGTTTTAAAATCTGTCAATTGTAAACGGTTTGAAAGTTCCAAAGCTGATTTTAATTGTTTCGTGAAATTTGAAATCAGATGTTTCATTTTGTTTTTTGTAATTTTTATTAATGATTAACTAGTTTAATATTTTTCAAATAAAGAGAGTTTTTAATTTTTTATAAATGTTACAAGTCAAGTGGATAAATGATTTCAATCATAAATTTTTTTCTTCACTTTTATTTATTATTTCATTTTTTTATAACGCTGATAAAAACTAAAACTGGTAACAGCATTAAGTATATTATCCAAAAAATAATAAGCAGTAGATTATAAACTAATAACATAATTTTTCTTTTTTAAGTGTCTTAGTAAGTTTGAAAATTTTTAAGCAGAAAGTAGTTTGTTTTCTCTAGATAGTTTGATTATTGCAATCACCTCTTCGTCACTTACTTGAGAAAAGTTGTTGTAAAATTGTCCAACTGCCATAAATTCAATAGGTAATTCGAGACAAATAAACTCATTAACCAATTTGCTTAATTTTGATGCTACGCCTTTTGGAGCAACGGGCATAGCAATAATTATTTCTTTTGGGTTGTTTTGTTTTATGTCTTCAAGTGCGGCAAGAATTGTGTTCCCTGTTGCTATACCGTCATCAACAATTATTACAGTTTTGTTTTTTAAATCTGTCTGATTTTTTTTACCCATAAAGATTTTATATTTTCCTTTTAGTTTATTTAAAATCTTTAAATGTTCTTTTTGAATGTATTCTTTAGAAACATCTTTATTGTTTTCATTTATTATTATGTTATTCAAGGTAACTGAACCAATGGCATATTCAGGGTTAAACGGATGTCCAATTTTTTTAGACAGAATAATTTCCAAAGGAAGATTTAATTTTTTTGAAATTGTGAATCCAATTGGAACGCCACCTCTTGGAATAGCTAAGATAACTCCGTTTGTGTTTTTATATTTTTCTAATTTTTCAGCTAACTTTAAGGCAGCATCTTCTCTATTATTAAACATTTTACATAGTAATTACTAATTGTTTTTTGTTTACCATAAAATGAGTGCTAAACCAGTCTTTTGAAATATTTGCTACTTCTTGCAACGCTCCGCTCTCTTCAAATAAATGTGTTGCACCTTTTATTATTTCTAAATTTTTTGTGCATTGCATTTGATGGTATGCTAACTGATTTAGCTTAATGACTTCGTAATCTAAACTACCTACAATTAAAAGTGTTGGCGCTTCAACATTTTTTAAATCGGATAAGGCTAAATCAGGCCGCCCACCTCTTGATACTATTGCATGTATTATTTTCGGTAACAATGAAGCTGCTTTCATAGCTGAAGCTGCACCTGTGCTGGCTCCAAAATATCCAATTCTTAACTTGGATGTTTCTTTCAAATCTGCAAGATGTTTGGTGATATGAATTAATCTTTCTGTTAGTAAGTCAATGTTAAATCGGTTGGCGTAAACTTCGTCTTCTTTTTTTGTAAGTAAATCTACTAGGTAGGTACTAATGCCATGTTCGTTAAAAATTTTCGCAACAAAGTTATTTCTCGGACTAAATCTGCTACTTCCGCTGCCATGTGAAAAAATTACCAAAGACTCTGAATTCTTTGGAATACTTAATTCTCCTTCTAGTTCAACACTCTTGAAAGGGATTTTAATAATGTTTTTAAATTGATATGCGCTCATTAAGGTTATTTAGATTTTACGATTAAATTATTATTGTCGAAAGTTGAAGTAATTATCTTTCCGTTTACATTGCAGTATACTATGCCGCGCAAATAATCTAAAGTTTGTTTTCCTGAATTAAAACCATCTTTACCCATTGGTTTTAATGGAATAGTTAAAATTGTTCCATCGTAAAATATGAACCTGACATCACACAAAATACCAATATTGCTTATAGGCTTTGTTTTTTTATCGAGTAAAAAAACGTAAAAATCTGAATATATATTTTTTGTTTCAATTAAATAATTGTTGTCATTAGTTTGTTTAATAACTCCGCCATGTGGCCCTTCATCTGACTTGTATAATTTTAATGATACCATTATCACAGCTAATAATATTATACTTATTAGTGTTAAAATTTTTGTTCTCATACTTTACTTTTAAGTAGCAAATATATTTACTGATAGAAGTAGTATTTAATGACTCAAGGCATGACCATAAATGATTCACATCATTTGCAACAGCTTGAATAAATTATTTTTTTGAATGGTATGTTAGTTATACGATTTAATATCTGCCGAATTAAATATGTAGCTATTATACTCTGTATTTTTTAGGTTAATTGTCATGTTTGATAATA
>CANFQR010000263.1 GCA_947449125.1 Bacteroidota bacterium
GAATATGAGCGATTACGAAAGACTAACTATAAGAGTAAGCAACAGCGATTTTTTGCGGTTAAGCGAAATAAAAGATAGTCTGAACGTTAGTTACAGCGTGCTAATTAGAACAATTATAACAGACTTTATCACAAAAAATGAAGCAATCTTAGATAGAATAATTGATAATAATGAAAAATATGACATACATCAATAAACTACCAAAAAAATCACGAAAAGACGATACGGAAAAGAGGAAGGAACGAAAGAAATTCTATAACTCAAAAATTTGGTTAGATCTTCGAGAACGGAAATTAAAAAAATCCCCGATTTGCGAAATTTGCATTGTTGAAGGTCGGGTAACAGCTGCTAATCAGGTACATCACGAAAAAGGGATAATGAATTATGATGTGTTAGATTATGAAAAAGCAACTGATTATGATAGTTTAGTTTCGATCTGCAGCCAATGTCACGGAAAAATACACGGGAAAAATAATAAGGACAACAACAACAACAGCAATGATAACAATAAATGATGTAATAACCGCAAAATATGATAATTTGAAAGCGTTATGCAAAACAGTTAATAGAATTCAGCGAGTCGAAAAGAAAGAGGGAATAAAAGACATAGAAGAAATTGATTATTTTCATACTTTACTCTTAAGATTCGTCAAAAAATACAAGGGAAAAGAATTTGATTCAATTGAAGAAGGGTATTATTTATTGAAAAATAAAATCAAAATGGAATTAAAATTTATATGGAACGAAAAACCCGATTCATTTTCTTTTTGCGAAATAAATGAACGTGTACATGATTATTCTGTTGATTAAATGAATTAAAAAAAGCGGTAACTGATTTGATACCGCTTTTTTTGGCTATTATAATAACGACTGTAATTTTTCGAGCTCCTTTTGTTTTTCCTCGATTGCTTTTTTAATAGCTTCTTTTCTTGTTGATTCAAGCAAAACAGGGAGTTGTGTAATTTCGACTTGCAATTTAGTTAACTGTTCAGTCGTTAGATTGCTTGCATTTTGTTTAATCGTTTGTTTCAGTTGCTTAATAGCGCACTCAACAGTCGAATAACTATCAACATCATCAACAATTAGCAAAGTCTGTTTTTTGCTGTCAGCTAACCATTTTTTAAAATCAGCATTATTTTTTTTCTCATGTTTTTGAAATTCTGATTTGTTTTCAACAGTCTGAAATGCTTGCAATTCAGCTGTTAACCCACTTTCAGCATAAAAATTTTCAATTAAATACTTGCGCCCTGCACCTTTTACATTAGTTTCCATAATTGATAATTATTTGATTAATTAATAATGCAAATATAACGCTTTATTTAATTTCTTGTTCAGTTATTCAATTGATTTTTTGAATGAAATAATTAATTCAAGCGGTGCTAGACCGAAATTGACGGGGAATTTGAGTTTTTGGGTTGCTGATTTTTCGTCGTGATAAAGGAAATAATTGAAAAATTGAAGGTCGGGAAAATCGGTGTTGAGTTTATATGTGTATAAGCTATTTAGCTCTTGCATTACGTCATTTATGCTTATTCTGATTCCGTCATTTAGTTCATTATCAAACACGGTAAAGCTTTTAGTTTCACCCTCCCAGCTTATAATTATATGTTGTTGTTCTGATTGTATGAAATAGTAAAATGGCTGTTTAATAAACTTGTGCAAAGAATAAAAGAGATATAACGGTTGTCCTGTTCCGACACCTTCAACAAAATCAATTCTAAAGACGTTGTGATTACTACCTTTCAAGCTTGCGCACAATGTAACTGATTTAATAAGCTTTCTCAAATAACTCTTCATCAAATCTTTATCAGATTCAATCAGTTGTATATTTTTTTCTATTTCGGTCGCAATATCCAGATTTTGAATTGATAATAATAGTTGTGTATTCTCTGTTTGATAATTACTAATTATCTTTTCTTGCTCTTTAATCTGTCTATCAATGCTATTTATTTTTTGTTTATGTTCCTCATAATCCCCACCAAAATCAACATACAAATTATTTGCCCTTTTTCTTTGCTCCTTTAATTCCCCAATTGTTTTAGTTCTAATTACTTCAATTAACTTATTATTATAATTAATCCGTTCTTTAATCTCGAATTCTTTATTAGATTTACGTGTTATAGCTATTTTAAAATCAGGTAGTTTATTCTTTATTAATAACCAGATTGCATTTTCTAATTTTTCAATTTGAATTATTTTTGTGTCGTCACATTTAAAAGATTTATCAATGTAACGCCTTATATTTGTTTTGCATATATAGCCCAGCACCTCCCTCGATTTATGTGCTTTAAATTGTTCACCACAAGCACAATAAATCAATTTATCTAACAGATAATTATTAATCGAATCTTTGTTGTATCCTTTGTTATTTTTATTTTTTGCCAATTTTTCATTTGCTCTTTCCCATAACTCCAAATCAATAAATTTCAAATTTTCATCAAGTAATATTTTTTCCCCATTCCATTCTCTGACCCCCTTTGCATACCAGGTTGAATTAATAATAGCTTTTATATTTTCGACATACCAAATCTTATATTTCAATTCTTTGCCTTTACCCAAAAAATCTAACTTAGTTCTGAAATCAGGATCTCGTTGCTTAAAGTTATTCAAATCATTTGCAATAGAACTTAGTGTTATGTCTTCTTGCACATAACTATTAAATACATACTCAACTACCTTCCTTTGCCTTTCGTCAATTATCAGTTTTTTATTTTTTCCATCATCAGCATAATCGTACCCGACAGGTAAAACCCCGCCTGTAAAATTTCCTGTTTCGACCTTTGATTTCTTGCCTTGTTTTTGTTTTTCACGAAAGTTTTTTGCATCCATCTCAGCAAATTGTGCTAATATGCTAATAATTAATTTAGTTACTCCTGAGTATTCCCCTGTTGCATCTAATAACCTTAATCCGTTACTTTTGAAATAAATATCAACTTTCCTTTCAGCGCAATGCTGACATATAATCTGTAAGTTAATTGCATCGCGTGAGAGACGTGAGAATTCATTTACCCAAATTTCATCAACTAAACTAGCGTCGACGTCGGATAAAAGGGCTAACATTTCGGGGCGTTCCTTTTCACTTTTAAAACCTGAAATTTTTTCGGCATATATCTTTATTAGTTTGCAATCTTTGCGATTTGATAACTCTGAATTTAAATTATCAATTTGATATTGATACTCTTGTTGCATTGTCGAATTTCGACAGTAAAAAAAAATTCTTCTCATAAGTGTTTTAGTATTAAATAGTTATCTTTTCAATTCAATTCATATGCAAATAGCGTCTATATTTATCATCACAAAGATAATAAACTATTGCTCAGATTGCTAATAAATAAACAACACACTTATGTTCTTTATACATTAGCAACCTGATAAAATAATGGTATATTGTTGATATTCAGACATTTGGGTAAATAGCTATTCCAATAAAAAAAAATAAAGCGCTATACAACAATATAACGGAAAAAAAACAAAACCCCAAAAAACCGAAACTTTGAAAAACTGCTGTGCGTGAAGAGAGTGA
>CANFQR010000264.1 GCA_947449125.1 Bacteroidota bacterium
AACATATTGGTCCTCAAAGTAGTTTGATGGATTTGGAAGTTGATGAAAAATTAAAAACTAAATTTGATGCTTTAATTTTATTATCCGGTGTAGAACCTCAGAGGAGTATTTTAGAGCAAAAATTAATTGAGAATTTAAAAAATTCATCAAAAACAATTGCGCTAGTTAGAGGGAGCAACAACGTTTTTGATCAATCCATAAGTAATTTTACAGTTTATAATTTTGCTCATGGCAGTATACTAAAAGATTTAATAATAAATTCTGAATTGGTTATTTGCAGGAGTGGCTATAGCACCTTAATGGATTTACATTTTTTACAGAAGAAAAAAATTATTTTAATTCCAACTCCTGGTCAAACCGAACAAGAATATTTAGCTAATTACTGGGAAAATAAATTTAATGCAAGAATATGCACACAATCTGAAATTAAATCTTTTGATTTTTTTTAAAATTCATTAACTCCTTGAACAGTTGTATATTTCATGGTGTATTTTACGCCTGGGTTAATGTATTTATAAGCACTATGACTCATTAAAGCTGCTTCGTGAAAGCCACACAATATCAATTTTAATTTGTTTTTGTAGGTGTTAATATCTCCAATGGCATAAATGCCAGAAACGTTAGTGCTGTAATCCTCTGTATTAACTTCTATCGCGTTTTTGTCAATGTTTAGGCCCCAATTTTCAATAGGCCCAAGTTTTGGACTTAATCCAAATAAAGGGATAAGATAGTCTGTATAAATTGTAGCGCTTTCTTGTGTTTTGGCGTTAACAACATTAACTAATTCAACGTGGTTGTTGCCAAACACCGACTGAATATTTGTGTTTAATAAAAGATTAATTTTACCGCTTTCGCTTAGCCTCATCACTTTATTAACGCTATCAGGAGCACCCCTAAAACTTTCGCTTCTGTGCACCAATGTTAATTCGCTGCAAAGTTCGCTTAAAAAAATAGTCCAGTCCAATGCGCTGTCACCTCCACCTGCAATTACCATTTTCTTTCCTCTGTATTTTTCAGGGTCAAGAATCATATAGTTAACACCTTTTCCGTTTTCGTATTTTTCTAAATCTTTAATTTCAGGTTTCCTAGGTTCAAAACACCCTAATCCTCCTGCTATCACAACTGCTTTAGCATTTATTTTAGTGCCCAAATTTGTGGTTAAAATAAAATCTCTTTCATCTTTTTTTTCTAAGAATTCAATACGCTCGCCTAAGGTAAATGTTGGTTTAAAAGGTTCTGCTTGTTTCATTAAATTATCTATAAGGTCCTGAGCAAGAACCGATGGAAAACCAGGAATGTCATAAATAGGTTTTTTAGGATAAATTTCTGATAACTGTCCGCCAACTTGTGGCAAGTAGTCAACTAAATGGCAGCGCATTTTTAATAAGCCTGCTTCAAAAATTGCAAAAAGTGCCACAGGACCAGCACCCACAATAACTAAATCTGTTGTAATCATTTGAAAATTTGAGCAAATGTAAGTTTTTTCTAATGTGTTAAAACCAAAATTTTATTAAATTGTTTTAATAATTTTTTTATACCTTTAAAACATAAATAATAATATATAAACATGAAAAAAACTTTACTTTCAATTATTAGTGCAATTGCAGTTACATCTGCGGTAGCGCAGGTAGCGAGTCCAAATTGGACAACTACTCAAAATGCCAACTGGCCAAAAGTTTCAACGGGTGTTCGTTTAATGAGTGCAGTTGATGCCAATGTTTTATGGGCACATGGCTATGATGGAACTACAGGTAATACTGGCAGAAACTACAGCTGGTTTACCAGAACTATTAATGGAGGAACATCTTTTAACTCAGGAAACATGTTTGCAAGTCCTACAAATACAATTGTGGGCGATACAAATTCATTTAAAATTGCCGCTTTAGAGGGTGTTGATGCTAATACATGTTGGGTGGCTTCGTATTTAAAAGCAGGCCAAAATAAAGGCGCAATACATAGAACTGCTGATGGAGGTGCTACTTGGCAAAACATGACAGCACCTGGGATGTATACCGATATTTCTTCTTTCTGTAACATTGTAGTTTTTGTTACTCCTCAAATCGGAATTACAATGGGAGATCCAAATCCGACAACCGGAAATGAATACGAGATATGGAGAACCACAAATGGAGGTAATACATGGTCTTTAGTTCCAGGAACAAATATTCCTGCTCCCGCATCAGGAACTGAGTATGGTTTAACAGGTGTTTATACAAAATTAGGTTCGTCTAATATTTGGTTTGGAACAAATGAGGGACGCATTTTCCGTTCTTTTGATGCTGGTGTTACATGGAGTGTTAGCGCTCAAATTAATGCGGCTTACTCAGTAAACGAAATCGCTTTTTCTACAGTAAATAATGGCTACGCTTGGTTATATGATGCTTCTGCCAATTTATATCAATATCAAACTACAGACGGCGGCGCTACTTGGACATTAGTAGCTACGATTGACCCAAATTTAGGCAAAAACAACATGTGTGCAATTCCTGGAACAGGTGATTACGCTTCATGTGGTGCTGGAACAGGAAATCAAATAATTTCTAATTCTCAAGATGGAGGAACAACATGGAATGACTGGGGTTCTACGGGTATTCAGTATTTAACAGTTGATTTTGTAAATAGTACTACAGGTTGGGCAGGAGGATTTAGTGATCCTACAACTCCTGGTGTTGGTGGCATTTATAAATTTAACGGTGCCATTACTTCAACTGCTGCACCAACAGCTGCTTTCTCGGCTCCACCTTCATTGTGTACAAATAATCCAACTACTGCTTTAGTAAATTCATCAACAGGAAATCCAACACCAACATTTGTTTGGACGTCAAATCCTGCTGCTGCTTTTTCAAGCTCTACTGCTTCAGCGCCAACGGTTACTTTTTCTGGCGCAGGAACGTATACAATCTCTTTAGTTGCTTCAAGTTCTTCAGGATCAGCTACGGCTTCTCAAGTTGTGGTAGTTCAAGCTTGTTCAACACCAACTTCTGCGTTTTCAATACCTAGTCAAATATGTGCTAAAAAATCGGTTACTGTAACAAATACATCAACCGGTAGCCCTTCCCCAACTTATAATTGGACAGTAGTGCCTTCTACAAGTGTAATAATTTCAAATGCTACAGCAGCAACGCCTTCATTTTCATTTAATGCAGTAGGTGTATATTCTGTGGTATTGTTATCTACAAATGCCTCAGGTACCAACGCAGCAATTCAAACTGTAACTGTATCTGCTTGCCCACCAAACGTTGGTTTTAGTATTGCAGCGGCTGGCTGTGTAACTACAGCAGTTACAACAACAAATAGTACAACTTCTACAATTACTCCAATTAGTTATTCATGGTCAGCTCAACCAAGTGGAAACATTTCTAATTTTACAGCACCTGCGCCTCAAATTACTTTTACAGCAGCAGGTATTTATACTGTAACATTATTGGCATCTAACGTTTCGGGTGCTGCCAGTATATCACATACAATTAACATTTCTGATTGTACCGGTTTAAATGAAAATACC
>CANFQR010000265.1 GCA_947449125.1 Bacteroidota bacterium
GATAAGTTTATAAAAAATACATCAAGACTTTTTTTTAATACCTATGAATCTGTTTTTGTTAGAGAGGAGATTGATTTTCTTACTGCTATAAAACAATGTATTGGTTTTGTAACCGACGAAATTTGCGGTGTAGAAATAGATTTAGACGCTATTACCAATGTACCTTCAAGCGCTAAAACAAGTAGCGGTATTTCGCCGGTTCAGGCAAGACAATATGTTTATAATTGCGCCAAAAATTTAAATGTAGCCTACCTGCATATAGCAGAAGGAGCGCCTGTTTTGTCGCACATTAAAGCTGATAATAAAACAGGAAAATTAATTGCCTACTTAATTAGCGATTTTATTAAAGGATTTGAAAATTGATTCATTATGTTTTTTTAGTCTTTAATTTTGATTGGTGTCATATTATGTCATTTTAATTAGTATTAATTTCGAACATGTTATTACGAATAAACGAAAAAAACATTCCTTCTTCAACTATCTACAAAATAGTTGATTGTTTAAAAAATGGTGGTGTAATTATTTATCCTACAGATACTGTTTATGCTTTGGGTTGCGACATTACTCAGCAAAAAGCAATCGAAAAAATTTGTAAACTAAAAGGGATTAAGCCCGAAAAATCAAATTTTTCTTTTGTGTGTTCAGATTTAAGTCATTTGTCTCAGTATACAAAGCCTATTTCAAATACAATTTTCAGAATTATGAAAAAAGCCTTACCGGGGCCATATACGTTTATTTTAGAGGCAAATAAAAATGTTCCAAAATTATTAAAGCAAAATAAAGATACTGTTGGAATTAGGGTTCCTGATAATTTAATTTGTAAAGCAATTATTGAAAATTTAGGTAATCCATTATTATCAACAAGCCTTCATGATACTAACGACGATATTACCGAGTATTATTCTGATCCGGAGCTAATTTATGCTGCGTTTGAGAAAAAAGTAGATGTTGTAATTGATGGCGGATTTGGAAATATTTATCCATCTACAGTTTTCGATTGTTCAAACGAAGAGATTCTGGTGGTGAGGGAGGGGCTTGGTAGTTTGGATGTTTTGAAATAATTAGTTGTATAATTTTTTACCCGAATTAAATTATATTTTATGTGTGAGTTAAGTTAACACTTGCACGTTTAAAACTTTAAAATCTCAAAATTAAAGCCGTTTTTTTAATTGATATCTTGTAGAGTTAAATTTAAAAAACAAAAACAAAAAACATGAAAAAACAAGTTACACTATTGGCATTAACATTAGGTTTATCCAATGTATTTGCGCAAGATTTGCTTGACAAAAAGCAACGTCCAATTTTACCTGAGGCAAAAGACTGGGGTATTTCTATCGACGCTACACCATTTATAAACCTGGCTTCAGACATGGTTCATATTGGCGCTGCAGGTACAAATACGGCAGGTTTAAATTTTAGTGGGTTAAACGACTCTCATAAAGATTATTCTATTGCTGGAAAGTATTTTATGAATAATACAACTGCATTAAGAGGTATTTTAAGAGTTTATGACAACACTAATACAGAAGTTGCATTTATTAATAAATTAAATTTAAATCCAACAGCTTCTACATGGCCAAATAATATTGACCCTGAAAAAGTAAAAGATATGAAGAGAACTAACGACTGGGCTGTCGGTATTGGTGGAGGTTTAGAGAAAAGAAAAGGAACTAAATATAGGCTTCAAGGTTATTATGGAGGTGAAGCATCTTTAATTTTAGCAGGAAGTGGGGAAAAATACAAATATGGCAACGATATCGTAGCTAATACATCTACCTTAACAGCAGATAATGATTTAACTCAGTATACTACTAGTTTTGGTGGTAACGTTAGCACTGCTGCAGATCATGATGAAAGAACATTGTCTGTTAGAAATGGTAAAACATTCGCGTTAGCCGTAAGAGGTTATGTAGGTGTTGAATATTTCTTTGCTGCTAAAATGTCTATAGGTGGAGAATTTGGTTGGGGATTAGGTTACTACAGAACAGGTAGAGGATCAAAAACTGTTGAAGGTTTAGACAGACTAGACGATAACGGAACTGCATTTGCAGCTGGTTCTGAAGTTATTGTAAGTGATCAAAAAATCAAGACTGGTGGTGTAGATAGAGGTTTATTCTTCGGAAACGACAGATTAAATACGGCTGCTCCAAGTCAATTATGGATGAATTCATATTCTCCATCAGGAAAATTAAGCTTTAATTTTTATTTCTAATCTAATTCAATTTACAGAAGGCCCTGAAAGGGGCCTTCTTTTTTTTACCAATGAAAAAGTTATTTTTATTTTTTTTGTTTTCAGCGACGTTATTATCATGTAAAAAAAACGATAATATCGATGATCCCAACATTCCTATAGAAGAGCAAGATGTTAATTATCTTTTTCATCAGGTAAATGCATACAACACTATTAAAGATGCATTTATTCTTTCGGTTGGTGCTGGCTCAAATAAAAATATTTCAGCGTATAACACATTAAATAATAGTTTATCAATTATTAAAGATTCCATATCAATAGTTGATACAATGAAAATAATAATCAGTTACGGAACTAACATTGTTTTATGTAACGATAATAAATACCGTTCAGGTGAAATGGTTTTAAAATACAATAAAACAAAATCATTTTCAGATTCAACAACTTCTTTCAAAATAAATATTCTTAATTTAAGAATGGATTCTGTAACAATTAATGGAATTATAACAGTTAGTAATAAAGGAATTTTAAGTGACACATTAAGTTGGAATGTCGCGTCTTCATTAGTTTTAGCAACAAATAATTTAAAAAGCTTAAGTTTTAACGGCAATCATAGCGTTAAACTTTTAAATACTATAATTGCATATTTAAATAATCTTAAACAAGTAAATTTTAACGTTGCTCACTTCGGCATAAAAGGACAAGCCACCGGAACCAATACGTTAAAAAAAACATACTCAGAATTAATTTATCCGCCTATAGAATTTGATTATAATTGCCGTCCGGTAACTGCAAATAATTTCATATCGCCGTTTATTGCAGGAAAAGTATCGCATTACATTAATATGATGTTTTCTAATGATGTGAGTTATATAGATTTTGGAAATAGAACCTGCGATGATGTGATGATTCTTAAAAGAAACGGCTACTCCCTCACAACAAATTTTCGTTAAGTAAAAAATCGATTTTTTAATAAATCGTAAAACCTTAATTTATAAAATACTTAAGGGCCAATTCATATCCTTTTAACCCAAGCCCACTAATACTCCCTTTACATTTTGAGCCTGTAAAAGATATGTGTCTAAAGTCTTCTCTTGCAAAAATATTGCTGATGTGAACTTCTATTACAGGAGTTTTTATTGCTGCAATGGCATCAGCAATGGCAATAGATGTATGGGTGTATGCACCAGCATTTAAAATAATCCCGTTGTAATTAAAACCAATTTCGTGTAATTTATTTATTAGTTCGCCTTCTACATTACTTTGATAATACAAAAATTCAACTTCTGGGTATAGTAATTTTAGCTCA
>CANFQR010000266.1 GCA_947449125.1 Bacteroidota bacterium
CGTAAGCCAATTCAATTATTAATTGTGAGCTTAGTTGTTGTGTTAGTTGGCGGAATCATCGAAATAGTTCCAACATTTTTGGTTAAATCAAACATACCAACTATAGGAAGCGTAAAACCTTACACCCCCTTAGAATTAGAAGGCAGAGATATTTATATAAGAGAAGGTTGTTACACATGCCACTCACAAATGATTCGACCGTTTAGAAGCGAAACCGCAAGATATGGTGAATATTCAAAAGCAGGAGAATTTGTATACGATCACCCTTTTCAATGGGGGAGTAAGCGTACCGGACCAGATTTAGCAAGAGAAGGTGGAAAATATCCTGATAGCTGGCATTATAATCACATGCTTGAACCTAACTCAATGTCACCGGGTTCAATTATGCCAACCTACTCGTGGTTACTTGACAATGATTTAGATGTTTCTACATTAAAGGCCAAAATAAAAGCCATGCAAACGTTAGGTGTACCATATGAAACAGGTTATGAAAACAAAGCCGAGGCAGATTTAGATAAACAAGCCGAAGCAATTACAGCAAACCTTAAAAAAGACGGTATCGAAACCTCACATAAAAAAGAAATTGTTGCTTTAATTGCCTATTTACAAAGGTTAGGAAAAGACATTAAAAATGTATCTGTGCCTGACAGTTTAAAAAAATAATTTGAAAACAAAAAAATATCAAAAATGAAATTTATCAATTATTTAGAATCTATATCAGGCGTAAGCATTTATCCGCTTATATCATTAATTATGTTTTTTGTATTCTTTGCCGCTGTAGCGTTTTACGTTATTAAGGCCGATAAAAAATACATTGAAAGAGCAAAAAATATTCCTTTAGAAAAAGAGATTTAAAACAAATTAGACGTAAAACATACTATGAATAACAAACTAAAATGGCTATCTGCAATGTTAGCTGCGCCAATTGCAATAGTTGCTCAAGAGTCGCAAACAAACACTTCTACTTATTTTTCAAATGCTTTATTTAACACCTTGGTAATTGTCATAATCCTTTTGTTAATTGTAATTATTGCAATTTCTAGCGTATTAAAAAATTTAGCGCAAAGCGATTATTTACAAAAAATTAAAAATTCAGAGAAATCTAATTCATCAAAAATAATTTCTTTGATTTTGATAATCACTTTTTTTGGAACTGAACTTTATTCTCAATCAACTGGAAATACAAACAATACTAATGATTGGAAAATTGGTGGTTTAGATGGCTTTACCTTCTATTTTTTAATTACAATTATTTTTATTGAAGGTTTGGTACTTTTTATTTTATTGAACTTAATTAAAGGATTTTTAAAAACCGATACGGCAATCTCAGCCGCACAAGCTAAGTCAAAAAGCACTACTGACGTAAAGGAAAAAACAATTTTTGATAAATTAAACGCCTCCGTAGATATTGAAAAAGAAGGCGAAATTTTGTTAGACCATGATTACGATGGTATAAAAGAGCTTAATAACGATTTACCACCTTGGTGGAAATACGGTTTTTATTTAACAATCCTTATAAGTGTTATTTACTTGATAAATTATCACATAACCGAAACAGGAGATTTACAAGATAATGAATACAAAAAAGAAATATTAGCGGCAAAACTTCAAATTGAAGAATTCATGAAAACTGCTGCCAATAATGTTGACGAAACCAATGTTAAAATGCTTACCGGCGCTGATATAGATGCAGGAAAACAAATTTATATGGCCAATTGCGTTGCTTGTCACGGAAAATTAGGAGAAGGCGGCGTTGGCCCAAATTTAACTGACAATTATTGGTTACACAAAGGAGGAGTTGCAGATATTTTTAAATCAATAAAATATGGCTGGACTGATAAAGGTATGAAAGCTTGGAAAGAAGATTTATCTCCTGTTCAAATTGCTCAAACAACAAGTTTTATCAAAACACTGTTTGGAACTAATCCTCCAAACGCAAAGGCTCCACAAGGTGATTTGTTCGAAGAGCAAGACATAAAAACCACTAGCGACTCATCTGCGGTAGTTAATGATAGTTTAAAAACTAATACACTAATCACAAACAGTTTAAATAACAAAAAATAAATGGGCGAAAGCTCAAATCATGGAACCACAAAATAAAAATGAAAGTTTTAGAGATAGTATTGCTACTATAGACAAAGAAGGTAAACGGGTTTGGATTTATCCTAAAAAACCAAGTGGCAAGCTCTTTAACTTACGCGCGTATTTAAGTTATATTTATTTAATTGTTTTTTTTTGCTTGCCCTTTATTATATTAAATGGCGAGCCAATGTTTCTTCTTGATGTACTTCACAAAAAATTTATTTTATTCGGGATGATTTTTTGGCCGCAAGATTTTTTCATTTTTGGCTTGGGCATGTTAATTTTTATAGTATTTATTGCCTTGTTTACCGTTGTTTTTGGTCGAATATTTTGTGGTTGGGCATGCCCTCAAACCATTTTTATGGAAATGCTTTTTCGCAGAATAGAATATTGGATTGAAGGAGATGGCGCTCACCAAAAAGAACTCAACAAAGCACCTTGGAACCGTGAAAAAATCATAAAAAAAACAATAAAATTCATCCTGTTTTTTGCATTATCATACTTAATTGCCAACACACTCTTAAGTTACTTAATAAGTTTTGATGAAGTGGCAAAAATGTATACCGAACCGCTAAAAAATCACTTAGGCGGATTAATATCACTTTTGATTTTTACTTTCGTGTTTTATTTTGTTTACTCTTATTTAAGAGAACAAGTTTGTTTAATTGTATGTCCATACGGCCGTATGCAAGGCGTTTTACTCGATAAAAACTCTGTAGTAGTTGCCTACGATTACGAAAGAGGTGAGCCAAGACATAAAATCAAAAAAAACGAAGAGCATGGCAAAGGCGATTGTATTGATTGTGGCTTATGTGTTAAAGTTTGTCCTACCGGAATTGATATCAGAAACGGAACTCAATTGGAATGTGTTAATTGTACAGCTTGCATTGACGAATGCAATCATGTAATGGAAAAAATTAATCTACCTAAAGGTTTAATAAGATATGCTTCAGAAAATGGAATAAAAAACAAACAAAAATTAGCTTTTACAAACCGAATGAAAGCTTATTCGGCTGTATTAATTTTATTGCTGGGCATTGAAGTTTTTTTACTTTCAACACGGTCAGATTATGATGCAACTATTTTAAGAGCAAAAGGCATGCTATATCAAGAGCAACCTAATAATAAACTAAGTAATTTATATACCATTAAATTAGTAAACAAAACAAGAAAAGATTTGCCAGTAGTAATTAAAGTAGAAAATTTCAACGCCGATATTCAACTAATTGGTAAAGATTTAATGGTTAAAAGCGAAGCTGTTACCGAAGGCGAATTTTTTGTTATTCTCAAAAAAAATGACATCAAAAAAAGAAAATCAATTCTAGAAATTGGTATTTATTCTAACAACAAAAAAATAAAAACAGTAAAAACAAATTTTTTAAGCAACATTTCACGATCAAAATAATAAC
>CANFQR010000267.1 GCA_947449125.1 Bacteroidota bacterium
ATACCCATGTGATACAAGGCAATAAAATTTTTTTGAGAGGCTAAATTAATAAACGGTAATGGTAGTTTAGGATCGCAGTGATATCCTTTTGGGTATTTAGAATGCGGCACAACATAACCTAACATACCATAAGACATAACTTCAACAAAACCTTTTGGCAAATTTTTTAAAATAACTTTTCTTAATTCTTCAATAATTTCTTTTCTTTCTTGAGTTAAAGAATTAATATAGTCTTCGGGAGTTTTTGCTATTGACTTCATCAAAAATTACCTTTAAAACAGAATCAAAAAAATTAATACAACTAAATTAAGCGTCTATTTTAGCATACTTAGCATTCTTCTCAATAAAATCTCTACGAGGAGGAACTTCATCACCCATTAACATACTGAAAACCCTGTCTGCTTCAGCTGCACTATCAATAGTTACTTGTCGTAAGGTTCTTGTTTTAGGGTCTAGAGTAGTTTCCCACAACTGTATAGCATTCATTTCACCTAAACCTTTATATCTCTGAACATGAACACTATCTGTTTTTTCGCCACCCAATAATTTTATTTGAGTATCTCGTTCTTCTTCATTCCAGCAATATACCTGATCTTTACCTTTCTTTACCAAGTATAACGGCGGTGCGGCAATGTAAATATGTCCTCTTTCAATCAACTCCTTCATATGACGGAAAAAGAAGGTTAGAATTAATGTTGTAATATGGGATCCGTCAACGTCAGCGTCGCACATTATAACAACTTTATGATAACGCAGTTTATCAATATTTAAGGCACGATCATCTTCCTTTGTGCCTCTAAAAACACCTAAAGCAGTAAAAATATTCTTTATTTCTTCGTTCTCGTAAATCTTATATTCGAGTGCTTTTTCAACATTTAAAATCTTTCCTCTTAATGGTAAAATTGCCTGAAAGTCTCTATTACGGCCTTGTTTAGCGGTACCCCCTGCAGAATCACCCTCAACTAAAAATAATTCGCATACTAATGGATCTCCACTCGCACAATCTGCCAATTTACCGGGCAAACCGGAACCATTCATTACATTTTTACGCTGCACCATTTCGCGCGCTTTTCGGGCCGCATGGCGAGCAGTAGCAGCTAAAATAACTTTATCTACTATAGTACGCGCTTGTTTTGGATGTTCTTCCAAATAATTTTGTAAAGCTTCGCTTATTGCCTGATCTACAGCGCCAATAGCTTCATTATTACCTAACTTGCCTTTTGTTTGCCCTTCGAACTGTGGTTCCTGAACCTTAACTGATATTACGGCAGTTAATCCTTCACGAAAATCATCCCCACTAATCTCGAATTTTACTTTTTGCAACAAACCGTTTTTTTCGGCATAACTCTTTAAGGTTCGTGTTAAACCCCTTCTAAATCCTGCTAAATGAGTTCCACCTTCGTGAGTATTAATGTTATTTACGTAACTCTGAATATTTTCGCTATATGAATTATTATACATCATAGCCACTTCAACAGGAATGGCTCCTTTATCATTTTCAATGTATATAGGTTCTTCTATTAATTTTTCCTTAGCATCATCTAAATACAATACAAACTCTCGTAAACCACCTTCGCTAAAAAAAGTTTCAGATAAAGGCTTTCCGTTTTCATCTAATTGACGTTCGTCTTCAAGTGTAATGGTAATTCCTTTGTTTAAAAATGAAAGTTCACGTATACGATTAGCAAGCGTTGTGTAATTATATTCATGAACACTAAATATGCTTGTGTCAGGCGTAAACGTAACAATAGTACCTCTATAACCGGTTGTTCCAACCTCTTTTGCAGGATACAAAGGCTTACCTATATTAAACTCTTGGGTTGTTATTTTTCCGTCGCGATGAACTTCTGCTTTTAAATGGGTTGATAACGCATTAACACAACTAACACCTACTCCATGCAATCCCCCCGAAACCTTGTAGGTATCTTTATCGAATTTACCACCAGCATGTAAAACGGTCATAACAACCTCTAAAGCACTTACTCCTAACTTAGGATGTAACGATGTTGGAATGCCTCTTCCATCATCTTTAACCCTGATCGAGTTGCCTTCCAAAATAGAAACTGTAATGTTTTTACAATGGCCAGCTAAAGCCTCATCAATTGAGTTGTCTATAACCTCATAAACTAAATGATGTAATCCTTTAAAACCAGTATCACCTATATACATGGAAGGACGTTTTCTAACTGCTTCTAATCCTTCTAAAACCTGAATATTATCTGCTCCGTAATTCTCTTTTCCTGTTGAAACTTCTGACATAAATTGAACTTAAAAACTATTTTTGATTATCCTTTAAATATACTGAAAAATTAGGGATTTTAGCGTATAAAAATCGGTTAATTTTACTAACAACATATTAAAAGTTAATTGTAAAAAAATAAAGTATTTTTAAATAAAATTTATTGAAATGATTTGGCACATTATAAGATACTGGATTAGTTTTATTTTACCCATTTTTTACAAAAAAATTCAAGGCCGTAACATAAAAAACATTCAACAAAAAGGGCCAATAATAATCGCAATGAATCATCCAAATGCATTTACTGACCCAATACTAATTACCTATTTAACTTCTCCGGTTAAAGTAAACTATCTTGCACGAGGTGATGCTTTTAAACCTGGAATAATCTCTTGGCTATTAAGCAGAATTGGAATTGTCCCAATATATAGGATACAAGATGGAGGTAAAGAGGGATTAAAAAAAAATGATGATGCCTATCGACTAGTTAATAAGTTGCTTAAAAATAACGCCAAAATAATAGTTTTTGCTGAAGGACTATGCGTTCAAGAAAGAAGGTTAAGACCTCTAAAAAAAGGTGTTTCTAGAATGGTTTTCGGTGCTTCCGATTTTTTAGGCGAAGGCAATAACCTCATGGTTGTGCCTGTTGGGATTAATTATAGCAAAGCTAGTAAACCCAGAAGTAATGTGTTTTACAATGTAGGCGAACCAATTAAAGTGAAAGATTTTATTGACTTATATAAACAAAATCAGGCTAAGGCAAACACGCTATTTTTGCAGGAACTTCAACCGAAAATGAAAGAATTGATAACGCATATTAACAATCCTGAAAACGACGAAGCTGTTGAGCAATTAGAAATTTTATGCAAAAAAGATAGGATTAAAGAACTGAGATTAAACCATAAAAATCTTTATCATGATTTTATAGTATTAAAAGAATTAACCGAAAAAGTTAATAAGGTAGAAATTGAAAATCCCATGCTCCTTAATGAATTTAAAATCAATGCAAAAAATTACTTTAACGATTTAAATCAGCATCAACTAAAAGACTGGATTATTAATCCAACTTCTAAAAACAAAATTTCTATCACAAATTTAGCCCTGTTATATTTCTTTTTGATTCTTGGTTTTCCTTTGTTTTTTATTGGTTTTGCAGGTAATTTTTTGCCTTATAAAATCACCAAATATTTAACTCAAAAAATTGTGAAAAACAAAGAGTTTTACTCTTCATTTGCAAT
>CANFQR010000268.1 GCA_947449125.1 Bacteroidota bacterium
AAATTCCAAAATCTTTTATAGGTTTTATGCTCGAAAAAAGCAACGATAAAAACCCAACAACGGTAGTTATTAAAGTTAAAAAGGTTGGAAAACCAACTTCTTTTAAAATGAGCGGATAAATTTTTTCACGGAGGGTTCCTATGGCTAGCTCTTCAAAATACTTTGAAAAAAAATGAACCACATCACTCATTCCTGCAATAAAAATCATGGTTGGCAACATTACCGTCATAATATCGATTGGCTTATTAAGTAAATTCATTAAACCAAGTGTCCACAAAATTGAAACCAAAACTATTATTACCGGCACAACAATGCCGTAAATGCTTTTAAAACTGAACCATAAAAAAATAATAATAACTAAAAAAGAAATAGTTATAAATATTAAGAATTCACGCTGTAAATTTTTCAGGTACACATCTTGTGCAAAAATTCTGCCTACAAAATGGATATCGTCAAACTTAAATTTTTTTAAGGTAGACTCAATACTCTTTGCTAAAAAATCGCTTTTCTTTTTGGTTAAAATATCATCAGTTTTTATATAGATACTAAGTGATTTAGCGTTAAGCGGAAAAAAAGACCCAACGTAATAATCAGAATTATAAATTCTAATACTGTCTTCACGATATAAACTCTCATCATCAAAATGAAGTAATTTTGTTTGTGTCGGCAGAAATTCTCCGAAAGATAAAACTTTTAAATTGGTAGGAGAATTAACTCTTTGAACATAATTTAAATTGGCAAGTTCTTTGGTAAGGCTATCTACCTTTAGCAAAAAATCTTTCTTAAAAATTCCTTGTTTATTTTCAACGGCAACAAGGGCAAACTCATTATCATATTCAAAAGTTTTTCTGTAATTATTATAAACCTCTAATTCATTGTTTTCGTTCGGGAAAAAGGCCTCAAAATCGTAATCAAACTTTAAAAATTGAATCTGGTAAACACAACTAATTGAGATTACTGCAACAAAAAAAATGATTAAAAAATTATATGTTTTTTGTGTTTTAATAGTCTCTAAAGTTACTTACTTTAAACAAATAAAAACTTATATTTGAATCATGTTTTATTAAACTTTTCACACTAATTTAAATTTTATACATATGCCAAAAGGAATTTATAAAGTGCCTACTCCGGCCAACGAACCAATTAAAAATTACGCTCCAAAAAGTGCAGAACGTGCTGAATTGCAAGCAATGCTAAAAGAGCTACGCAGTAAGGAAATTGATATCCCTATGTATATTGGC
Organism: Bacteroidota bacterium; assembly: GCA_947449125.1. Lineage (GTDB taxonomy): Bacteria > Bacteroidota > Bacteroidia > B-17B0 > Aurantibacillaceae > Aurantibacillus. The sequence continues at coordinate 1,242 of CANFQR010000268.1, forward strand.
TCTGAAGAGGTTCGCAGTAATAATAAAGTTCGTCTTGCTCCGCCACACGACCATAAGCACACGTTAGGTTATTTTTACAAAAGCGATAAACAACATGTTGAACTAGCCATTAATGCGGCACTTGACGCAAAACATAAATGGCAAAACTTAAGTTGGGAACACAGAGCCAGCATATTTTTAAAAGCTGCAGAGTTAATTGCCGGACCATACAGAGCAAAGCTTAACGCAGCTACAATGTTAGGGCAAAGTAAAAATGCTTTTCAGGCAGAAATTGATAGTGCTTGTGAGATAATTGATTTTTTAAGATTTAATGTTCATTACATGACTGAAATATATGCCGATCAACCCATTTCGGGACCGGGAGTATGGAACAGACTAGAATGGAGACCATTAGAAGGATTTATTTACGCACTAACGCCATTTAATTTTACAGCTATTGCAGGAAACCTACCAAGCAGCTGTGCCATGATGGGTAATGTTGTAGTTTGGAAACCAAGTAATACGCAAGTTTACAGCGCAAATGTTTTAATGGAAGTATTTAAAAAAGCAGGCCTGCCGGATGGAGTAATTAACTTGATTTATCCGAGCGGACCCGATGCTGCCGATGTTGTATTTAATCATAAAGACTTTGGAGGTATTCATTTTACAGGAAGCACCGAAGTTTTTCAAAACATTTGGCAAACCATTGGCAATAATATTCATAAATACAAATCTTATCCGCGTATTGTAGGAGAAACTGGCGGTAAAGATTTTATCATGGCGCATAAATCTGCCGATGCAAAAACACTGTCTGTTGCAATTTCAAGAGGTGCATTTGAATATCAAGGTCAAAAATGCTCTGCAGCCTCCAGAGCCTACATTCCTTCTAATTTATGGAACGACGTAAAATCTAATTTAGTTGATGATTTAAAATCAATGAAAATGGGGCCTACCGAAGATTTTACCAATTTTGTAAATGCTGTGATTGACGAGAAGAGTTTTGATAAACTTGCTAAATATATTGATGGCGCAAAAAAAGATAACAATGTAGAAATTATTGCAGGTGGAAATTACGATAAAAGCAAAGGTTATTTTATTGAACCCACAATTATTCTCTCTAAAGATCCAAAATACGTTACCATGTGCGAAGAGTTATTTGGGCCTGTACTAACTATTTTTGTTTACAACGAAAACGAATTTGAAGAAACATTAGAGTTGGTTGACAATACTTCTATTTATGCCTTAACAGGATCTATTTTAGCTCAAGACAGATATGCCATTGAATTTGCAACAAAAAAATTATCTAATGCCGCAGGTAATTTTTACATAAACGATAAATGTACAGGAGCAGTTGTTGGCCAGCAACCTTTTGGTGGAGCCAGAGGAAGTGGAACAAATGACAAGGCTGGTGCTAAAATAAATTTATTGCGTTGGGTTTCTCCAAGAACAATAAAAGAAACCTTTACACCTCCAACAGACTATAAATACCCTTTTTTACAAGAAGATTAATTGAGTAAAAAAATTTATATCGTTTTTTTATTTTTAAGTTTCAATTGCTTGTCGCAATTAAAACTTGATAGTATTTTTAATTCGATAGACACTTTTAATAATTTTAGCAAAAAAGTTAATTTTTTAGAATCTGTATTTCGTAAAAATCGTTTAAGTAACAAAGAATTTAACTTAATACTAAATAAGCTTAATTCTTTTAAAAATCAATATCCCGAAAAACTAAGCGAAATAGCTATTCAAGAAAAGATCGGAAATTTATATTTAAAGCAAAGTAAAACAAACAAAGCACTCGAAGAGTATTTTAAATTACTAAGTATTGCTGAAAAAAATAAAAATAATTTCTTTATTGGTAGTGCTCACGATCACATAGCCGAAACTTATCAACTTCTTGACAATAAGATTTTTGCGCAAAAACACTTCTACTACGCATTAATTTACTTCGAAAAAACGGATAGCCTGAATCCACTGGCTGATGTATATAATTTACTCGGGACTAATTACAAAAACTTAAAGCAATTTGATTCTTCGTTGAAATATCACGAAAAATCACTCTCACTCAGAATAAAAACAAAAAATAAAAAAGGAATTTCTTACAGCTATAATAACATTGCTTTAGTTTACATGAAAAAAAGTGAATTTACTAAAGCAGAACAATACCTTAGGAGGTCTTTAGAAATAAAAAGAAGCCTCGGTGACAATAAGGGTATTGCAGGTTCTTTAATAAATCTAGGCGAAGTTTATAC
>CANFQR010000269.1 GCA_947449125.1 Bacteroidota bacterium
AATATTATAAGTAATCAAAAAAGTGCATATGAAGATTTAAATATTGGCGCCGTTGCCGTTGCCGGTGTGGGTATTAAACTCGCAGAAAACTTTTATCTAGATGCATTATTACGTTATGATTATGATTTTACTAATGCAGAAAACACAAATATGAATGCACATATAAATGATGGTCCTGTAATTGCAAATGGCGGAACAGGTTCTCCATCTCGCGCGAATACACTTAATTCAACAGCTGGATTAACAATTGGTGTAAGATATTTACTAAAATAAAAACAAAATCCCAACCTAAATAATTAATAAAAAGGTTGGGATTTTTTATAAAAAATTGAAATTACATTCTGGCTAAATCAAATTCAAACTTATAACCAAATTTTTTAAGCATTCTAAGGTGAGAGCCAAATGCTTTCATAAAAGTTGGAGAACTATGATATGGCACATTAAATTCTTTTGCTGTTTCTTCAACTATTTTAGAAATTTCAGGATAATGCACATGACATATATTTGGGAATAAGTGATGCTCAACTTGAAAATTTAAACCGCCAAGATACCATGATAAAAATTTGCTATCACGTGAAAAATTAACTGTAGTTTTTAATTGATGAATAGCCCATTCATTTTCTATTTCATTTAAACTATTTGGTAAAGGAAACTCAGCCTCTTCTACAGAATGAGCCAATTGAAAAATAATTCCTAAAACCAAGCCGCCAATTGCATTCATTATTAAAAACCCAACCAATATTAACACTAAAGAATAACCCTGCAACAGAACAGGCATAACAATAGTATATGAGAAAAAAAGCAATTTAAGCAGAATCATACTGATAAAATAATTTGCATTTTCTTTTGAGCTATACCTATTAGTACCTTCTTTTTTATATTTAAAAAATTGAATAAAATCTTTGGCCAGACACCAGTAAAGTGTTAATATGGAATAAAAGAAAAACACATAAATAAACTGAAAACGATGTACATTTTTTGGAGGAGAATGGGGAGAAAACCTAAGAATTAATTTGTCAGCAATGTCATCATCAACCTTGTGCACATTAGTATAGGTATGATGAAGAACATTATGTTGTATTTTCCAATTAAAAACCATCCCGCCTATAAGGTTTAATGAATAGCCCAGCCAATTATTTACCGATTTTTTTTTTGAATAGGCTCCATGATTGGCGTCATGCATAATAGACATTCCTATTCCAGCCAAAGAAAATCCCATAATTGAATACAATATTAAAACTGCTCCTTTTTCTAATAAAAACAAATTAATGGCTAATACCGGAATAATAAATGATAACAATAAAATTATTGTTTTTATTACCATGGTAGAATTAGCGTTTTTAGAAATATTATTTTCTTTAAAATAGTCGTTTACCCTTTTTTGTAATGTTGGAAAAAATAATGTTTTTTCTTTTGGAACAAATCTGGGTAATTTTTTAAATGAGTTATTGTCCATTTATTTATTGATTTAATCAAAAATAAATAAAAAACATGAAAATATTCTAGTTGTAATTATTAAAATTCAATTAATTAAATACAGTAACACAACCTTTTAATTCATGTTCATTACCAAGATTGTCTGTAATTATTATTCTCCAAAAATAAACTCCTAAAGGCAAAAATACATTATTCTCATAAGTACCATCCCACCCTTGGGTAAAATCATTTGTGTTAAATATTTTGGTACCCCAACGGCTATAAATTTCAAATAAATAATTTTTTGAAGTCCAGCCCGTACCCTTAGGAATTAAAACATCATTTAGTTTATCATTGTTAGTTGTAATACTATTAGGCATATAAAAATTAAATCCTTCAACCACACAAATTTGTTTTTCAGAAACGTCTATGCAATTATTTTGATTTTCAGCAATTAATTTTATTATGTAACAACCAGTATCTTTAAAGGAATAACTAATATTTTTTTCCTGTGAAACAAATAATGTATTTACGCTCCACGAAAAACTTATAGCCCCTGAAGACGCATTTTCAATTAAAACATTTTCCAAATTATTTGTTGTAACAACCTCTGGATTAGTTTTAAAATCAGCAATAGGCTTAGCTAAAACATTAATTAAATTAGAATAAGTTGCAGAGGTTTTACAATTGTTTGAGTCGTTAATAGTTAATTTAACATTGTAAATACCCGAGTATAAGTAACAGTAATTTGTAACGTTACCTTGTTTTTCAAAAGGTTTATCTCCAAAATTCCAAATGGCATTGCTAGATTTTGGTGTTGTATTTGTAAACAAAGCGCAAAAAGGTTCACAACCTAATGTATCTGATATAGTAAGCAAGGGTGTTATTTCTGGAAATAAATTAATTGGAATAATTTTTATTGCTGTAGGCGAACCACAGGCATCATTTACACTTAATGTATAAAAAGGAACAGAAATATTTTGAACAAAAATCGATTCTGAAGTAATATTTCCGGGCTGCCAATTAAACGAGTAATTTCCGTCGCCACCGGTTATAGTCGGTGTAATTTGGGCGGTTGATCCGGGACAAATACCAACTGATGAATTATTAATGTTAATAGATATCGGCGCATTTACATTAACCGTAAGCTGGTAAGGTGCCAATGTGCAACCGTTAGCATCAAAAACATTTAAGCTGTAAACCGTTGTAGCAGCTGGAACTAAACTAATTCCCTGTCCTGAAATATTTCCAGGATTCCAAACATAGTTATATCCACCCGCGCCTCCACTAGCAAAAGCCTGCAAAAAAATTGATTTTCCAAAACAAACAGATGTAGGTGCACTTGCCGAATACGAAAAAACAGGTGGCGAAGAAAAATTTATTGTAGTTGTTGCAGGACAACCAATGGCATCAATAACCTTAATATTAAAAAAACCTGGACATAAGCCGCTAATATAACTACTGCTGGTAGTTGGTGTATTTGAAACACTATAGGTTAATGGTAACACAGCATTTTGAACTGATAGTTGTAAAGCTCCGTTGCACTGATTGTAACATAAAACAGGCGTAAATGAGCCTACAGAAACACTAACCGTACTTAAATTTAATACGTTAAATATTATACTGTCTCTACAATTATTAGCATCTGTAATTAAAGTTGTATAACTACCGCTGGATAATGAATTAATTACATTACTATTATGAATTCCAACGCCTGGTTGTGTAGTAAATGTAAATGGTAAAGTTCCGCCGTTAATTGTCAATGTTGAACTTCCATTCACCGCACTGCAGTTTTCGGGGTTAGTAACTACTCCTGTAGTCATGCTTGTTGCAGGTAATACTACAGCTACGCTTTTGGTAACGCACGAACTTGCATCCTGTAGAATTAAAGTATAATTGCCTGCCGGTAAATTTGATATAGTTGATGTATTTGAAATAGCTGGTTGCCATGTGTATGAAAATGGAGAAGGTGCTGAAGTAACCGTACTTGAAATGGCCCCGTCGCTCTTACCAGGACAACTTGGTTTAGTTATAC
>CANFQR010000270.1 GCA_947449125.1 Bacteroidota bacterium
CCATTTGAGAAGTAAGACCTTCCCATTTGTCGGTATATTTCATCACCTCTTTTCTGCAAGCTTTATTGTAATCTTCAACAGAAATAAATTTTGGGCTATTTTTATTTCCAATATCTTCTTTTGTAATTCCCAAAGATTTTTCTACGCCTAATTCAATTGGTAAGCCATGCGTATCCCAGCCTGCTTTACGCTTTACCTGAAAACCCTGCAACGTTTTAAATCTGCAAAAAATATCTTTTATGCTTCGCGCCATTACATGGTGTATGCCTGGCATTCCATTGGCACTTGGCGGACCCTCATAAAACACCCACGGTTTATTTTCATCTCTTGAACTTACAGACTTTTCAAAAGTTTTATCATTTTCCCAAAATTGTAAAATATCTTTTGAGATTTGAGAAAGGTCTAACTTTTTATATTCAGGGTATTTTTTCATTTTATATACTGGTAATTGCCTTAAAAAAAGGAGAGCGAATTTAACAAAAAAAGCCAAATAGACTAATTTACTTACCTTAAAAAATAACGATTCTAAACGGGATGTGTTTTAAAACTACATACCACTACCAAAGTGGCTCATACTTTCACGTTTCATAGGAGGTACAGTAATTACGGGGATATTACTTAATTCTACTATTTTTTCTCCTATTGTACCACCAATCATATCGCCAAAACTGAGGTCTTTTTGGTTCATTTGAACAATGATGTCTCCCTCATTTTTATTGGCATACTCTATAATAGCCTCAGCGGGTTTAGCGCTGGGTATTGATTTATTGGTGCAATTAATTCCTTTTTCTTTTATAAACTTTTTTACTTGCTGCAAATATGGTAATAACTTATTCTCATATTTTTGGTCGTTTGGGTTAAAAACAGAAACAATTCTTATGTCTGCCGAATATAAATGGGCCAATTGAACTGCAATTCCTACTTTTTCCCTGCTTTCAGGACTTAAATCAAAAGGCATGATGATATTTTTGCATCCATTTCTGTTCTCCGCAGAACGGAAGGTAATTATCGGACAAGGTGTTTTTTTGATGAATTTGCTAATTTTAGTAGATCCCATAAAACTTCTGAATTTAACGTGAGCATCTAATCCTATCACAATTAAGCTGCAATTTAACTCTTCGGCTTTATCATCGATTAATTCATACATATCACCTTTTAAGCATAGAGTTTCGACCTCCAAACCAGACTCAGCTTTTATAGAAGCAGCAAGCTCAATTAGTTCAGATTTTTTTTCATCAGGATTCTGTTCAGAGGCATACATCAAAATTAGTTTCGATTTTGTAAACTTTGCTAAGTTGTAAGATTGTTTAATTGCAACTATAGACAGTTTTGAAAAATCTACCGGAATTAAAACGGATTGGTTTGAAAGAATTAGCATAAAATAAAATTTTATACTAAGTTAAAATAATTTTTAACTTATTAAAATGATTTATTAACCATTTAACAACTTTAATAAATAACAAAATAAAAAATAAACAATTGATTACTAGTTAATTAAGGCTAAAACTTTCAATTCGATTGCAATTGGTGTGGGTAATTTATTTATCTCGATAGTGGTTCTGCAAGGAGGATTTTCTTTAAAATACTCGGCCCAAATGCGATTATATGCAGGGAAATCATCCTTCATGTTAGTTAAAAAAACAGTAACGTCTATAATTTTATCCCATGAACTTCCCGAATCTTCAAGAATGTATTTTATATTTCTGAAAACACTATGGCATTGTTCTTCAATATCGTAACTTATTATTCTGCCATTTTCATCTAATTCAACACCGGGAATTTTTTTTGTTCCTTTTTCTCTTGGGCCAACCCCGCTCAAAAACAATAAATTACCAACACGTCTGGCATGTGGATATAATCCTACCGGTTCGGGAGCCTTAGAAGATTCTATTTTTTCTGAATTTGACATAAACTATTTTTTAATATTTTACGAATTTAACCATATTTATAGTAAAGCCGTGTTATCGTAAAAAACATTTTTATATTATTTTAAAGACGAATTATTTTTTTAAATCTAGAGTATAACTTAGTTATTGTTTTTCAAGATCTAACAAAATTCAAGAATACAAAAATTTTTACATGACTATTTGTTTAGCATAGTAACAGAACTATTACTTTAACAACCACCTACTAATATTAAGCAAAATTATTTACTACTTTTAGGCATGTTTGAAAAACTAAAACTGTTTGACAGATATTTATTACTTAAGATAAACACCATTCATAACCCTTTGTTAGACGATGTTATGTGGTTTTTAAGTTATACCTGGCCAACCATTTTAATTGTTTTGTCTGTAGCATTTGCGTTTAATAAAAAACATCAGCTAAAAAAAGCGATAGAATTTTTACTTGGCTGCGCAATTGTTTTTGCCTGCGCAGATTTTACATCTAATAGCGTTAAACATACTGTTGAGCGTTACAGACCAACGCATAATTTAGAAATCAAAGATCAAATTCACACTGTAAATAATTATAAAGGCGGAAAATTTACTTTTTTTTCGGGACACTCAGCAAATACATTTGGAATAATAACATTTATATTTTTATGCATAAACTGGGTTCAGTTAAAATATAAATTATTACTGTTTATTTATCCTTTTCTGGTGGTTTACAGCAGAATGTATCTTGGTGTGCATTACCCCAGCGATGTGTTTGCAGGAATGCTGGCCGGAATATTTTTTGGCTGGTTAATTTATAAAATCATGAACAAACATTTTTTAAAGTTTGATGTTCAAAAAAATTAATATACTTTTTTTTATTTTAAACTGCCTTACAATAGAGTCACAGATTCCAAATACCGACATTTGGCTTTTTAAACTCAATCGTAATAAAAACGAATTGTTGCCGGTTAACCCAATAAATATTACCAACAGGCCAGGTTATGATAATCAACCTTCATTTAGTAACGATTCAAAAAAAATATTTTATGTAAGCGTAAAAAATGACAACCAGTCAGATATTTTTTGTTACCATATTTCTAAAAAAACCACTCTTCAATTAACAAACACAACAGAAAGTGAATACTCTCCTTATTTAAATCAAAATAGCAATTATTTAAATTCGGTAGTTGTAGAAAAAGACAGCTCTCAACGCATTCATTTTATTAATTCACTTAACGACCTTAGCGAAAAAAAAATAGACATTGATTCGGTAGGTTATTATACATTTTTAAATTCCGACACAGTTCTCTATTATAAATTAACCAGCCCGCATTCATTAAGGTATTATGTTATTAGCTCCAATAAAGATTTTTGGTTAGCAAATAATCCCGTAAGGGCTTTTAAAACAATTAACCGTTACTCATTTATTTATGGCATCAAAGATTCTTTAAAAATAACCTATTACAACTACGATTTCAGATTACAAAAAGCAGAAAAGTATACTCAATACAACTCCCTTAACGAAGATTTTATTTGGCACCAGCAATTTGGACTAATTAAATCTGAAG
>CANFQR010000271.1 GCA_947449125.1 Bacteroidota bacterium
ATATACATACTATCACCAACAATTACAGCTTGATTGTATGGACCAATTGGTGCCGGTGCATCTGAAGAATTAATGATTTTTTTCATATTTAGTAATAATTTAAATTAAATACTGGTTAATAAATTAGACTAACTTGTTTTATTACAAAGCAATTTAACAAGTTCTTCTTGTTTAATAGGCTTAACCAAAAAACCTATCATATTTGCTTTGTTTGCTCTTTCGGTAGTTTTTGCATCAGAATTACCCGAAGTGAAAATGATTGGAATATTAAGATTTTTATTGATTGAAAGGGCAGTTTCAATTCCATCTTTATCACCTTCAATTCTAACATCCATTAAAATGTAATCTGGTTTTTCTTTCTCCGCAATTTCTATAGCATCATTTCCATTGTCTACAGAACCGATGACAGAGGAACAACCACTATTATTAACATAATTTTCCATTAAATATGCTACAAGCTGCTCGTCTTCAACTATTAAAACCTTCTTGTTCATCTTTAAATTTTATTGTGACTGTTAAACCTGGAGAATTTTTAAAATCGCAACTACCTTTTAATTGTTTAGTAAATATATTCAATAATTTAAAACCAAGCGAATTAGATTTTAATAAATTTAAATCGTCGGGTATTCCTGGTCCATTATCTGAAATGGTTAATATGTTTTCACCCCCAAATTTTGTAAGTTTTACAAATATTTCGCCGTTATCAATTTCTTTAAAAGCATATTTAAAACAGTTTGTTATTAATTCGTTTACTATCAAAGCAATTGGAATTGCTTTTTTCGTGGAAGCAAAAATTTGCTCTAATTCAAAATGTAATTTTACATTTTTTCCTTTGTTAAAAAAGCCACTTAAATATTTTACAAGATCTTGCAAATAATCTTTTAAGTCTATTTTTGCAAAATTAGCAGATTTATAAAGTTTTTCATGAATTAATGACATGGCAGAAATTCGGTTATGAATTTCTGAAAATTGATGTTTAAGGTAATCGTTTTCAGTTCTAATACTTTGCATTTCTATAAGTCCTAAGACTAACGCCAAATTATTTTTAACCCTATGATGAATTTCTCCTAAAAGTGCTTCTTTCTCTTCTAGTGAATTTTCAAGTTGTATTGCTTGTTCTGTTTTTTCGGTAATATCAATTCCAAACCCTATCATATAAACAAATTCATCATGTTCATTAAGTATTGGAAAAAATCTCCTTAGATTATAAACATAATTGCCGCTTGCATTCAATGATTTATCAGTAAATTCTATAGTTTTGCAATGGCTTTTTACTTCTGTGAAAATTTCTCTTCTTGTTTGGGCAATACTTATATCTTTATTGTAATGTTCACAATAGTCGAAATCATCTTTACCAATTAAGAATTCTCTGGTTGAGGAATTTTTTACAGCCATAGGATTTAAAAACAAATATTGATGTTTTTCATTAAAAACAGCTATATCAACAGGTATGCTGTTCAATATGGTTTCGTAAAACTTTTTTTGTTCTTCAACTTTTTGGTGAATAACCATTTTTTCGGTTATGTCAAATCGTATAGAAATGTATGAAAATATTTTTCCATTTTTAAAAAACGGGACAATAGTAGAATCAACCCAATAAATATTTCCATTTTTTGATTTATTTCTAAAAACACCTTTCCATATTTTGCCATTACTTATGGTTTGCCACATTTCATTAAAAAACTCTTTTGAGTGATAGCCTGAATTTACAATATTGTGTTGTTTCCCTATGAGTTCTTCGGCTGAGAAACCGCTTACTTCACAAAATTTATCGTTAACGTAATTAATAATTCCATGCTCATCGGTTTTTGAAACAATACCAGAATTATCTACTGCATTTTTATAATATTCTAAAGTTTCAAGTGTTTCCTTTAACTCCAACTCATGCAGTTTTATTTCTGTGACATCTTGAAAAATACCTAGTAAAATTATATCATCATTTTCAATATCATCTAAAAACATACCCTCCAAAACATAATACCTTGGGTCATTTTTTATTTTAATGTTTTCTATTCGGAATTTTGTTTTAGTTCGAATAGCTCTTAGTGCAGTGAGCTGTATTTGATGTGAATTCTTGAAATAACTTAATAATTCGAGAATAGTACTATTTTTATTAACGTTATAAAGTTTGCATAAATCAATTAGTTGTTCAGATAGTTCTAACTTTTTTGATTTTATATTCCAGCTAAAATTACCTAACCCAGCTAATTTTTCTGCATTTTGTAAATTGAAGGTAATTTTTTTTAAGTGTGAGGTTTTTTCTTCAATTATTTTTTCGTTTTGATTATTTAAAAAATTTAATTCTTTATTAGATTTAAATAGTTCCTGAGAACTTTGTTTTAAAATTCGTTCAACATGTTCAATATCTTTGTCGTAATCTTTATAAGCTAAATTAATTGCTTGTAAAAATTTTTCCAGATTAGGGTGAATGGCGTTAATATCACCAAGATGATCTTTAATTTGACGCCTCAGTAATCTGTGGAAATCATCTTTTAACATATTTCAGTAATCGCGGTTAAGGTCATAGTTTGATTATGAAGGTTACAATCATTATGGCCTTTAAGTTTTGATAATTCTCCGTAAGAATAAAAGCCAGTAAAAGTTGCCTTTTCATTAAATGAAGAGGTTACTGCTTCTACTTCATCTTGTGTAAGTTGTTTTAAAACTAATTTTCTACCAACACAACTAACCATTAAAACTAAATCTACATTTTCTTTGATTGATTCTTTAATAATATTAGCTGCTTTTTCAGCTCCATCAATTACTCTGTTTACGTTGGTTTTCATTAATCTAACAAAAGACCCTTCAGGAATATTACCTGCAAATGTTAAACTATTTTCTTGTTCATTTACACCTAAAATTGTTCTTACAAGTAATTCAGAATCTTCGCTAACTCTCATTTCGAGTGGGAAAAACAAGGCCGAACCTGGCAGTTCTTTAGATAAATCGCCTAAATAGGACTTGTATAATTCTAATGCTGGTTGCCCATCAATTTCATACACAATATTTTCATCGCTTTTAGTAACAACTCTATCTAATCCAAAGCTATCCCATCCGCCATAAGAACCTGAACTAGTTTGGATACTATCTCCATAAAAACCAATAGCAGAAATACAATTTGGAATAAAATTATTATCTATATCTGTAACATACGTTTTTATAAAGTCGCCATTATCACCAGCTAAACCACCTGATACATTTATATTTTGGTCCAAAACAGAGTTGATGCCTTCAATAAGTCTTGTTCCATTAACATTTAAACCATCAGATAAGACAAAAACGTGTTTTAAATCATCAGCTAATAATTCTTTAGCCAGATACTCTCCGGCTTTATTTGAATCTTTTACATTTTCCAGAATATATGAGCATTTTTTTACTTTTGATTTTTCTAATTTAACAGATGTTAATACAAAACTTCCCTCACTTATTTTTTTGTCTCCAATTTC
>CANFQR010000272.1 GCA_947449125.1 Bacteroidota bacterium
GCTGTTGCAGAAACGCTTCAGGAAATTTTTCTAAAAAACCGCTATGCCGATAAGGCAATAGAAAAAGTTTTTAAACTAAACCCGCAATGGGGCAGCCGCGACAGAAGGTTTGTTGCTGAAGCCGTTTATGATATTGTCAGAAATTTTCGTTTATATTCAGAATTAGCCCAGTCACAAAAAAATTTCTGGTTTATAACAGCTGTTTGGTTAGTTGTAAAAGAAATAGAGTTTCCTGACTGGCAAGAGTTTAAAAATTTAGACAGAGAAGCAATACTAATAAATAAAGAAAAACTTAAAAGCAATCAGTCTGTTTTCGAATCCTATCCAGACTGGCTGTGGAATTTAGGTTTATTAGAATTAGGGAGTGATTTGTGGGTAAAGGAAGCTATTGCTATGAATCAGCAAGCACATGTAGTTTTACGCGTTAATACGCTAAAAACAAATAAGCAAAAACTAAAAGAGGAGTTTTTTAAACAAAACATTCCATTAAATGAAATAGAAGGAATGGAAAATGCGTTTTCTTTAGCGAAACGAGAAAACTTATTTCAAAATCCTTATTTTAAACAAGGTTGGTTTGAGGTACAAGACGCAGGCTCGCAAAAAATAAGTGAGTTTTTAGACCCCAAACCCAATCAATTTATTATTGATGCCTGCGCTGGTGCCGGCGGAAAAAGTTTGCAAATAGCAGCACTAATGAATAATAAAGGAAAATTAATAAGCTTAGATGTTGAGGCTTATAAGTTAGAAGAGTTAAAAAAACGAGCAAAACGCGCTGGCGCATTTAATATAGAAGCAAGGTTAATAGAAGATAATAAAACAATAAAACGATTAGAAGCAAAGGCTGATAAATTATTGCTTGATGTTCCTTGCAGTGGCCTGGGTGTAATAAAAAGAAACCCTGACGCAAAATGGAAATTAAATCCGGAAGTCATAGAGCGAACCAAAAACCTTCAACAAAAAATTTTACAAGAGTATTCTTTCATGGTAAAAATTAATGGGGAATTGGTTTATAGCACTTGCAGTATTTTGCCAAGCGAAAATAAAAACCAGGTTGATATTTTTCTTGAAAAAAACCCAAACTTTGAATTTATAAAAGACAATACAATATTACCGAGTCAAGGTTATGATGGGTTTTATATGGCATTATTAAAACGAAAGCAATAAACAAAATCATTGTTAAAATCTAATCAGCATGAAAAAATTAATTTCAATTATTGTTTTATTTTTCGCTTTGTCAGGAATTTCTCAAACCGTTAAAACTAACGTAAATGCGCAAACATTTAAAAAACTAATAGAAGAAAAGAAACATGTGTTAATTGATTTAAGAACTGACGATGAAATTAAAACTAAAGGAAAAATAAAAGGGGCAACGCAAATAAATTTTTTAGGTAAAACCGCAGAAGAACAAATTAATAAGCTAGACAAGCAAAAAGGGTATCTTATTTATTGTGCAGGAGGGGGAAGAAGCGCTGATTGTGCCGATTTGATGGAGCAACAAGGATTTAAAACAATAATTAATCTCGAAAAAGGTTTTTCTGACTGGCAAAAAAACGGTTTTGAAATAGAAAAAATTAATTAATATTCGTAAGAATTTATGGCGTATCATGTATTCTTAAATTTTGCCATTAAAGCGGCTTTAAATGCCGGAAAAGAGATATTAAAAATATATGAAACTAATTTTTCTGTTGAAGTAAAAAATGATAACACTCCAGTTACGATGGCTGATAAAAAAGCAAGCGAAACAATTATTAATACACTAAGGCATTTAGAAATTCCGGTAATATGCGAGGAAGAACCTCTTTGCGACTATTTAATTAGAAAAGATTGGGAAAGGTTATGGTTGGTAGACCCATTAGACGGCACCAAAGAGTTTGTTAAACGTAATGGAGAATTTACGGTTAATATAGCCCTGATAGAAAATAATAAACCTGTAATTGGCGTTATTTATTCTCCGGTGTTTGAAGTAATGTATTATGCTGCAAAAAACACAGGGAGCTATAAAATTTCCCAAGAAAAATTAATACAAGAAATAGATAAAAACGAAATCAATTTTATTGAGGGTGTTTTAAGTAATTCAGAAAAATTACCCAACCAACTACTTCCAAAAAAATATACGGTAGTCGCCAGCCGTTCTCATTTAAATAGAGACATAAATGAGCACCTAGAAAAATTAAAAAGGACATTTGGCGAGGTAGACATGATAAATGTGGGTAGTAGCATTAAACAATGTTGGATTGCAGAAGGAAAAGCACACGAATATTTAAGGCTCGGCACAACCATGGAATGGGATACTGCTGCCGGTCAGTGTATAATTGAACAATCAGGCGGCCAAATAACAGATCTTGAAACAAATGCCCCTTTACTTTACAATAAACCAACCATGAAAAATAATTTTTTTATAGCAAAACACTAACCGCAAAAACAATTCGCAATAATTAATTTGAAATAATTTTGGTTCACATAATAAATAGTTATTAATATTTTAAGAGTACAAATTTTGAATTAGAATTTGGTTTTATATTAAGCCAAGTCTATAAGCATTAAAAAGATATTATTTTTTCTTAGGGATTTTTTCTATCCATGAAAAATAGTCATTCAACACGTTTTCTTTATTTTTTCTGATATAGTCTATGTATGCTTCTGCAACAGGCGATAGTTTTTTTTCTTTCAGCCAAATTAACTGCCATTTCGATTTTATTGGAAAGCCTTGAGAGGGAATTATTTTTAGGTCGCCTTTAAGCAATTCGTTTCTAATACCAATAAGAGGCATAACAGAATTTCCAAGGCCGGCTATAACAGCTTGTTTTACGGCTTCGTTTGATGTTAATTCCATTTTTTTTCGTAGTTCCATTTTGTTTTTTTTGAAATATTCCTCCATTACGAACCTTGTACCCGACCCTTCTTCTCTGTAAATAAGCGGCATATCATTTAGTTCATTTTTTGTAACTGGTTTGATGGTTTTTCTTATGTTTTTATTTCCAATCACATAAAGTTCGTTTTCTAACAACACTTCATTATTTACTTTTAGTCCTTCAGGCAAAACCGAAACTAAAGCAAAATCAATTTCGTTGTTTTTAAGACTGTTAATCACTCTTGATTTATTGGTAACGTCCATAATCAAATCAATTCCAGAATTTTTTTTAATAAAGTCCGATAAAAAATACGGCATAACATATTTGCCTGTTGATACGACAGATAAAATCAACCTGCCGGTCAGTTGTCCTTTATAGGCTAAAGTTTTGTAATTAATGGCATACACCTCGTTTATAATTCTTTCGGCCATTTTGAAAATTTCTTGCCCAAAGTCAGTAATATATAATTGTCTGCCAACAACCTCGGTTAGGGGAATTTCAAATTGATCTTGAAAATTTTTCAATTGAATAGAAACGGCAGGTTGTGTCATATGCAATTCTTCAGACGCCTTAGTAATACTTTTTAAATGAAC
>CANFQR010000273.1 GCA_947449125.1 Bacteroidota bacterium
AAGTAACTTACGGCAGAGGCTCATTTTCCCAATTAAACGACACTATTGAACCTTTAAGAAAAGAAAATAAAAATTATTTTGTATTCATTGTAGACAATTATTTTAATGGCAAACCTTTAAGTAACAAACTTCAAAATAAACCTGAAGATTTAGTTTACTTTATAGATGTTGATCCTTATGAGCCAACAACAGAATTAATTGATAATTTACGTGACGAAATTCTTTCAAAAAAAGGATTACCAAGTGGCGTAATTGGAATTGGAGGAGGAAGCATTATGGATATTGCAAAAGCCTTGTCGTTAATGTTAACTAACACGGGTTCTTCATCGTTATACCAAGGATTAAACCTCATTAAAAATGCGGGAGTTTATCATTTAGGCGTACCTACTATTAGTGGTACTGGCGCCGAAGTGTCTATGACTGCTGTGTTAACTGGGCCGGAAAAAAAATTAGGTTTAAAGTGCGATTGGACCGTGTTTAATCAAGTTATTTTAGATCCTGAATTAATTGCAAGCGTACCAAAAGATTGGTGGTTTTATACCGGTATGGATACTTATATTCATTGTATTGAATCGCACAGTGGCATCCGAAATAACGCATTTAGTTTAGCTTATGGCGACCAGGCTTTGAGCTTGTGTCGCGATATTTATTTAAATGAAAATGCTGGTCAAACCCCTGAAAACAATGATAAGTTAATGGTTGCTTCACTAATGGGTGGATTAAGCCTAACTTACAGCGAGGTTGGCGTTTGCCACGCGTTAAGCTATGGCTTATCAAAAATACATGGCACACGACATTGTTTTGCAAACTGTATTATTTTTCAGCATCTAGCAGACATCTACCCTGAAGGCCACTCCGAATTTTCAAAAATGATAGAAAAACACGGTATTATTTTACCTCAAGGTTTAAGTAAACAATGGGATGATGACACGCTAACAAAGATGGCGACCGTTAGTTATAATTTACCTTTTATGTGGAACCATGCGTTTGGAGAAAACTATAAAGAAATTGCCACGATAGATTATATTAAAAATCTTTTCAGAAGACTTTAATGCCTAAAAATTAAACATTTCAGAAATGATACTTGGCGCAACTCCAATAACAATGGTAGCAAGTGCGGTTAATGAAATAACAAGCATATTCGACTTCTCTACATTAATAGATTCTTGAATTTCCTCTTTCTTAAAATACATAGCAATTATTACGCGTAAATAATAATAAACACCAACTAAAGAGGTTAAAACAGCAATAATTATTAACCATTTATATTGAGTCCCAATCAAAGTCGTAAAAACAAAATATTTAGCAAAAAAGCCTGAAGTAATTGGGATTCCTGCTAGTGATAACATTGCTACAGTCATGCACAATGCTAAAACAGGATTACGCTTAGATAAGCCATTAAAAGAATCTAAATTTTCATTTCCGTTTTTTGTTACATTATACACAATTCCAAACGCAGCTAAACTACCCAAAGAATAAGCCAAAGAATAATAAATTAAAGCGTTAACCGACATGTTACTCCTAACATTGGCTAAAACAACCATCAACATAAATGCAGCGTGACTTATACTTGAATATGCCAGCATTCGTTTTACGTTGTTTTGCATAGCTGCAGAAAAATTTGCAATAACTAAAGATAAAGCAATTACACCAGCAAGTATCCCTGCCCATAAAGTACTTATTTCCGCAAATCCAATTAAAAACAATCTCATAATAGCTGCAAATGCGGCAGTCTTGACTACCGTGCTCATTAATGCTGTAATTAATGTTGGCGACCCCTGATAGACATCAGGTGCCCAAAAATGAAATGGAGCAGCAGACACTTTAAAACACATTGCAATTAACATAAATACAACACCAACATAAAAAAACATAGGAAGTGATGGGCTGTTTTGAGCAATATAATTTCTTATCTGTAATAAATCAAAACTTCCGGTTGCGCCATAAATCAATACAATTCCAAACAGTAAAAAACCACTAGCGAAAGAACCCATTATTAAATATTTAAACCCTGCCTCATTACTTTTAATGTCTTTCTTTTTACTTGCAGCCAGCACATATAAGGGAATACTCATTATTTCAACTCCTAAAAAGAGAGTGGTCATGTTTTTAAAAGCCGTTAACATTAAAGCGCCAACCAATGCAAACAAAACCAACGCAAAATGATCTACTAGATTTGAATCTTCTTCAAAATAATCATTTGCTAAAATAAACCAGAAAAATGCTGTTGCAATAATAATTCCTGAAAATGCAATTGCTAGTTTGTCAAAACTAATCATGTTATCAAAGTATTGAATACTCATTCCTGAGTTCCACTCCATAAAATTAAATATGTAAGCAGCAGCAATACCAATTAAAACTATTGGTAGTAACATTTTCTTAAACTTAAAAATTTCAGCAAGCATTGCTAAAATTCCGAGTCCACTAATAATCAATAATCCTTTCATAATAACCTTTAGATCTTTTTTTAATTAATTTCTTTTAAAACGACATCATTTATTTTAAATTCAGTATGATTGTTTTTACAGCCTCTTCAGCAATATCGTTTAATGGCTTAGGATAAACCCCAAAAGTAACTACAGTAACGCAGATGACAACTAAAACTATCTTATCACTGGCAGCTATTGTTCCAAAAGTAACATTTGAGTCTGCTCTTTCGCCAAGCATTATTTTTTGATACGCTCTAAGCATATAAACCGCACCAAGAATAACTGTTAAGCCAGCAAACGCAGAAATTATTGGACTATATTGATAAACACCATTAATCAGTAAAAATTCGCCCACAAAACCATTTGTTAGTGGTAAAGCAACAGCACCTAATAAAATTATCAAAAACAAAACAGAAAAATTTCCATTCATACTGCGGATTCCGCCTTGCTTATCCATATCACGGGTGCCAGTATGACGAAACAAAATATCGGAAATAAAAAACAAACCAACTACATTTACTCCATGCGCCAACATCTGCATAACGGCTCCTTGCATTCCTTGCTGATTACACGATAATATTCCGGCACTAATTAAACCTACGTGAGCTATCGAAGAAAAAGCAATTAACCTCTTAAAATCTTTTTGTTCAATCGCGATAATAGACGCATAAACGATGCCTACAGCAGATAAAACGATTGCGGTTCCCCCCCATTTTTCCAGACCCAGAGGGACAATTGGCAAAAGCCATTTAATAACGCCAAAAGTTCCCATTTTTAACATAATACCTGAAAGCAACATAGTTCCTTGAACCGGAGCATTTACATAAGTATCGGGCTGCCAAGTATGGAAAGGAAAAATTGGCATTTTTATCGCAAAAGCTATAAAGATCATCCAAAATACAACACTTTGCTGTGCTACTGTTAAACTTCTTCCTGCATTATATAAATCCTGTATTGCCCAAGATTTAAATCCATCAACACTTGTATGGTTATAAAGATATATTAAACCTATC
>CANFQR010000274.1 GCA_947449125.1 Bacteroidota bacterium
AGCAATTTTTATGGCCCTCTTCTTCAAAGAGGGCCATTTTATTTTTAAATAATTAGACTTTTACAACTATTTTGCAAACATCGTCAACTTGTTGAAGATTGCCTTACATAATTAAAAAGTCTTGCTTATATACTCTTTTTGCTATTTAATTTATTGGCTTGAAAAAATCAAAATTAATTCTTTTAAATTCTTGAATTTAAATTAAAAACAAAACAAAAATCGGTTTATCCGTTTAATTACAAATGTAATTGGAACTATTATTCAATCTGCATTTCAAAAGGCAAACGAGCTTGAACCCCTTTCATATTTACAGTTTTTTTCAATTGTTTAAAAAAACTATAAGGCAATCCTAAATTATTTTTAATTAATTTGGATTCAAGTTCTGATTCTTTACCTAAAAGTGCATCAAAAGGTCCTTTTTGCTTAGGTAATTCAATAACATTGTATAAATCCACTTTTGCCTTTTTTGCAGCAAAAGCAATTGCATCATTTAATCCTCCCAATTCGTCAACTAATTTAATTTTTAAAGCATCTGAGCCAGACCAAACTCTTCCCTGACCAATACTATCAACATCTGCTTGATTCATTTTTCTGCCCTCTGCAACGCGCATCGTAAATACATCATATACTTTTTCTACTCCACTTTGAATATAATCATATTC
The DNA here is from genome assembly GCA_947449125.1 of Bacteroidota bacterium. Classification (GTDB taxonomy): domain Bacteria; phylum Bacteroidota; class Bacteroidia; order B-17B0; family Aurantibacillaceae; genus Aurantibacillus. The sequence continues at coordinate 663 of CANFQR010000274.1, forward strand.
AGATGCAGATACACTCCTAAAAATACCTCCTACATCGCTATGTAAATTAGTATTAACGGTATCAATGTTGATTCCTAATTTTTGATCTAACGCTTTTTTAACGTTTGGAATCATACCGAATACACCAATTGAACCGGTAATAGTATTGGGTTGAGCAAAGATATAATCTGCGGCACAGCTAATATAATATCCACCACTTGCGGCTAAATTCCCCATACTTACAATTACAGGTTTAATTTTTTTAGCTAAAACAACTTCTCTCCAAATAACATCACTAGCTAAAGCACTTCCTCCGGGAGAATTAACTCGTAATACGATTGCTTTTATTTTTTCATCTAATCTCGCTTTTTTTATTGTTTTACAAAGCGCGTCACTTCCTATTTCGTCCTCCCCTCCCTGACCGCCAGATATACTGCCGCTTGCATAAATAACTGCTATTTTTTTTGTTTCGCTGCCTAATTCAGTGCTTGATTTTGATTTATACTTATCAAACTCTATTAAATTAATTTTATCTGCTTCTTTAATGCCTATTTTAGTTTTAATTTCAGACAAAACTTCATCCTCATAACTAACTTTATCAACCAAGTTTCCTAATGCGTCTTCAGGAAATCTTATTTCAAGATTATTCGCCATTTTATTTAAATTATCAATTGAAATTTTTCTATCTATTGAAATTTGAACTAGCATTGAATTCCAGATACTATTTAAAAATGTTTCAGACTGAATTCTGTTTGACGCACTCATTTTATCCATTAAAAAAGGCTCGACAGCACTTTTAAATTTACCATGCCTAAAAACCTGAACTTCCACTCCTAGTTTATCAAATGCATTTTTAAAAAAAAGTAAACTCATGCTTAAACCCTTCCATTCTAATGCGCCTTGTGGATTTAAATAAATTTTATTTGATACTGATGCTAAATAATATTCTTTTTGGCCATAAAATTCTGAATAACTGTAAATAAATTTTCCTGATTTTTTAAAATCATCCAAAGCATTTCTTAATTCTTGGATTGTTGCAAAACCAGCGTCTATTGTTTTAGTATATAAAAATATACCTTTAATCTTTTTATCTGTTTTTGCATTCCTTATTTTGGAAATTAAAGTATTTAAACCATATCCGTTAGATGATAATAAAGGTCCTAAATCTCCTAAATCTTTAAATGGATTCTCTTTTTCTCTATCTATTATCGCGCCTTCAAAAGTTAATTTCAAAACAGAATTATCCTTAACAACTGCCACCTCTTCTTGTTGTTCGGAATCATTGGAGGAAAAACTGGTTTTAACTGCTGCAATAATTAAAAGTACGGCAATAATGGTAGCAAAAACTATCCCTAAAATTGACCCAAAAAACGCTCCAAAAAATTGTTTCATAATTATATTTTAAAATTGATTAAAGATATAAAATAAAGTATTTTAACTTTAAACTATTTTATGAATACAGCTTTTTTATGTTTGGGTGGAAATATTGGTAACCGTAAAACTTATATAAACACCTCAAAAAAATTACTAAAACAATCTTCAATAACAATTATAGGTGAATCAAGCATATACGAAACTGAAGCATGGGGAAGTTTATCCGAAAAAAAATACCTAAATCAAGTAATAAAAATAAATACAAATCTGAGCGTTGATAAACTATTAAAAATTATACTTGAAACCGAAAAAAAACTAGGCAGAGAAAGAAATTCAGACAGAAACAGCGACAGAACCATTGATATTGATATTTTGTTTTATAACGACAAAATTATTTCAAAAAAAAATATAGAAGTCCCACATCCACGACTTCATTTAAGAAAATTTGTTCTTAAACCTCTTTTTGAAATTGAACCCAATTGGATGCATCCTTCATTAAATTTAAGCATTACTAAATTATATGAAAATTGTAAAGACAAGTTAAAGGTTACAAAATTTAAAGAAAAAAATGAACCAATATATATTTGTATTGAAGGCAATATTGGTTCAGGAAAAACTACGCTTGCCAAAGCACTTTCAAACGAATTAAATGCTATTTTTTTACCCGAGGAATTTGAAGACAATCCTTTATTACCATTATTTTACGAAAACAAAAAGTTATTCGCTTTTCCATTAGAATACAGTTTTTTGATAAACCGTTTTAAGCAATTACAAGTTGCTTTAAATTCAAAAAACAAACTTATTATTAGCGACTATAGTTTATATAAATGTTTATGGTTCTCTAAAATTAATTTGAATAATAAAGATTACTTAAGATTTAGAAAAGAATTTAATGTCATTGCATCTAAAATCAAAAGGCCAGACTTTATAATCCATTTGAATACAAGCAACGAAAATCTTCAAAAAAACATTAAAAAACGTGGAAGAATTTACGAAAAAACTATTAATGAAAATTACCTTGAAGCTATAAACCGGCAATACAAAAAGGGTTTTAATGAATTAATAAAAATAAAAAAACTATCTATTGATATAACAAAGTATCACAATAAACTCGAAGAGGAATCCATAAAAAAAATAAAACAATTTATTGACAGAGATATTGACTTGTAGGGTATAAACAAATAAATTTAAATACTTTATTAATTATTAAATTTACATCTTGAGAAATATGTCTGGAACAAAAAAAAATTTAATTACACATTATGAAAACATCTGAAATAAAATTCAAAGTTACATTAGACGAAAATAATTTACCCTTAAAAATAGAATGGGAAGCGAAAGATTCCGGTGAAAAAAGCTTATGCAAAAGTGCAATGATTGCATTATGGGACGAAAAAGAAAACAATACTTTACGGATTGACTTATG
>CANFQR010000275.1 GCA_947449125.1 Bacteroidota bacterium
ATTCGGATTTCCTACTAGAATAATCTAAAGAATAAGTAACTTCATGCTCTTTTAGTCCGGGTCCATAATGCCCTTGCAAGTATTGAGTTAGAGTAAATTGAGAATAATTTGTACATAAACTATTAATTTCGAAATTTTTTTTATAATTTTCATCACACCCAATATCATATCCTTTTTTCTGTTCGATTCCGTTACTTATTTGGAAATATAGGGAATGACAGTATAATAATTCACCTAATAAGTATCTTACGCTTTGTATTGTTTCAAGGTTTCTAAAATGATAAGTTTTTAAACTTAATTCGCTTAAATTATTTTGCTGATTATTTTCAGTTTGTTCTTTTCTTTTTTTATCTTTTTTTCTATTTTCATTTACAGATTTATCATTTTTTTTGGGTTTCGAAAAAAGTAGAACAAGGTCATATGTTTTAATATTTAATTCTTCGTATTTGTTAATTTGTTCGTCAGGTATACTTAACGCTTCCAAATTACTTGATAATAAATCAGTAATTATTTTCATATTGTCATTTAAATTCGCTTTAACAGTAATATCACTAACCCATTTACCGGATAAATTTTTAGGTTCACTTACTTCTAAACTGAAATCATACGATTTTGGAAGAATTTGACAGGCTACATTAAAACAATTTTTCATTGTTTTAAGTTCGTTTTGCTTATTCAACTCTAATATTTTAACATTTGCTGCAAAAAGTGCCCCTTTAAATTCAACTTTTATACCCTTGCTTTCTGAAAATTTAACAAGATTTTGAGGCGATATATCTGCTTTTATAGAAACTAACCAAGTATTATCGGGTAACATCTGCTCGGTTAAAACATCATATTTATTTATATTGCCATTTGAAACCGAAACTATTTCATCTTTAATAAGATTATCATTTACAACTGAAGTATTAGATGACACAAACGCACCAAATGCTTGTTCAATGGCGCTGCGTAGCGCATTATTTTTTGCTTCTTCAGATGTTTTCCCCTGACCGTTAGTAGTCAAAGTAACTATTTTATCATTCTGTGCTGATGATAATAGCGTTATAAAAATCGAGAAAGTAATTAAGATTACTTTAATTGAATTAACATAGTGTTTCATTTTTTTATTATTTATTATAGTTAGCTTTTATCTCCAATATATGTTATTATAAGTAATAGTTTTAGGTTGGTTTTTGGCGTATTCAGTAGCCACTTGCCGATATGCATTAATTCTTTCGTTTTCTAATTCTTTTTCTCTGGCTGATTGATTTTCACGATACTGGTCATCGCGTTTTGATTTTTCATCATTAATGCGCATTTGTTCTTTCTCCTTCGCCACGTTATCATCGTATTGTTTCATTTTAAATTCCCATTCTTTTTTTTCGTTCTCTTTTAGTTTACTGTTTATTTCCTGATACAAAGCAGTTACTTGTTGCTGGCATTTTGATGCCGGATGTATTGTAGAAAGAATGCTGCCCGCTGCGCTAGCACCATCTGCGTTTTGCGAGGCAATCCACTGGCTTTTTGCTGAACTTAATTTTTCGGCACATTCTGCGTCTATTTTTTGTTGGAAAATGTTTTTAGTTAAACTCATACATTCAAAATAACAGTCCTTACAAACATCGGGTACAAGGCTTAAATTGTATATTGCCTGATTATATTTACCCACAGCAGACAATTCGGTTGCTTCTTTTTTTATAAAGTCACATTTTGTAGCATAATAATTTATGATTTCATTTTTGCCTTCTTCAATAAAAGTTTGAAGGGTTTTATTTTTTGGGTTAATGGATTTAATTGCGTCAATAAATGCTTTGTTTTCATTATCTCCAACACCTTGCAAATTCAAAACAGAGCTTGTAAATTTTTTATTTTCAACGGCATCTCCAATAAAAAGCGTTAATTCAATGTTTAATGCAATTTTTTGTGGTGGCCCGGGCACTATGTCTTTAGTACCAATATTAGAAACTGCTGTTATAATAAACCTTGAGTTAGCATTGCTACCGCCCATACCATAATTAGTAGTTATTTGATTCAACTTTGTTTCTAAAGCTTTTTTAGCCTCAGTTGGCATATCCGATTTATCAGGTAAATAAGTGTTTAATACTATTCTGCCGAAATCATCCAATTGAACCGGTTTTTGAGCATAACAGCAAAGATTTACGATTAGCGTAAATAGTATTAAGGAAAAAATTCTATTCATAGTGTTATATTTTTTATTTTTCGCCAACAACCAATATTGCCTCACCTAAACCACGCTGCATAAGTTTTACTTCATATTTAAACGGTTCAGCTTTTAAATATTTCGCTAAGCCTTTTGCAAATTCCCTAGCGTCCATTGGGTTATTAGTTTTATCATAAATAGGAATACGAACTTGTTCAAATACAATAAGATTTTCAGTAGCCTCCGTTCTATTAAAGCGTTTGTTTACTGTATTATCATTCATCCATTTATTGATATAATCTGTTAATTCTTCGCCATTAATTTCAGTTTCAAAATTATTCTCCCAATTTTCCCATCGTTTTACGGTAACTAAAATTTCACGCCCATTTTTAAGCATATCATCAAAGTGTTTTTGTAAATCGGCCAAAAACGGATCAATAACATTTACAACGGCTTTTTCTAGTTTAACAGGTATAATGTCGTCTGAAGGAGGCGCATTAAAAGGTTGTGCTGCTATGCTTTTATTTGTGTATGAATCAAAAGCTTCAAGTGTAAATGATACGGATTTATCCTTATTTAATTTCCACCATATTTGAATAATAATATCCATTTTTACTCTCTTTCGTAGCTTATCAAGTTGGCTTTCTCCAATTTGAGCTCCACTAGAGTTACTTTTTGTCATATTATCTTCGGCATTCTTTGCTTCAATACTCTTTAGTTCCTGTTCAGCTACTTTTGGTTCAAATGCCTTTCTAATCAACAAAGAGTTTAACTTAGTAATAACTTGTCCGAGTTCTGTGTCTTCCTGAAAGGCTTGTTTGTAATTCGGGACTTTTTGTTTAGTCCCTTGGTTATCGAATTCAGTCATAAAATAACGTTGTTCACACCAATTATCACTTGGCAGAATCATTAATGTTGGTTTTTTGGCTTGCCCAAAAGTATCAGGCGATTGACTAATTAAGGCAATGCTTATTAGTAGTAATTTTATTTTTTTCATAATTAAAATCCTGAGTTAAATGATTTAATAATTGATTTTTCTTCAAGATATTTTTTAAGTGCGTCTTTGGATACGCTTACTTGATAAACCTTCCAATTTTTTAATCCTAAATTTTCGGGAAGTGTTGTTTCAGTTGCAGAACTTCTGGTGTAAAACGACCACTTACCATTAGAACTAAAAAAATCTTTTTCAATAGCCTTGAATTTTTCAATTTCTTCTGATTTAATAAGAATTGCCTCCTGTGATAAACAACCATTACTACTTCCTGCTACACCTGAATATAAAATTGCATGAAGCA
>CANFQR010000276.1 GCA_947449125.1 Bacteroidota bacterium
AATCCCTCCGAAAAATCACCACTAATCCCCATGTTTACAAGCGAATCTGACTCTTCCAAATAAATTTTAAAGTTTTCGGTCATGCTGTCACCAAACAATAACGAGGACGGTTTTTTCTTTTTTATTTTATTGAACTCGGCCTTTAATTCTACCCACCTTCCTTCTTTAAAATAGTTATTAATTAGGTAATTACGCTTAATTAGGGCAAATAAATAAAACTCTACAAAGAAAATAGCAATAACTGCAAGGCTAAGTAGTAATAGTTTTTTTTTGTTTTTCATTTAATTAAGTATTTAATAAAATAATAAAGATAAAAGTAAATTATTATTTTGTTTTTTGTAACACTCTATGTGAACCGTCGCAAGAGGGGAGTTTTTTGGACAATCCGCAGGTGCAATCATTAAAACCTTTTCCGTTAATAATTTGTGGTGTGTATTTTTCAATTCTTGTTAATCGGGTTTTTGATTGTTTTGGCGCAGAAAAATAAAGAATATATGCTTTTTGTCTGCCGGGAGTTAATTTTTTAAACGCAGTGTTTAGAATTGGCATTTCGTTTAATTTTTTTTGAAACTCATCAGGTACAGAATACTCTTCCGTTTTTTTAAATTCTATTTTTAATCCGGCTTTTTCTATTTCAACAGCTTCAAAAATATAAGTTTTTATAAGGTGCTCCATTTTATTGATTTCTTTAAGGCTAATAAATCGAATTTGTCTTCCTGACTGCGTATGTTCCCCAGGCTTAGTTAAAATTTTATCGGTATCGCTTAACAATGCACCTTTAAAAAAACCAATACCACAATAATCCTTAAACGCATGTAAAATGGCAACATTATTTTTTTGATAAGAGTAACATGGAGCCCCCCATTTAAGTTCTTCTGTTAACTGACAGTCAAGAAAGATTGTTCTTAATTTTTTTAATTCTTTCTGCCAATTTTTTGTTTTGTTTAAATAGTTGTCAATTTTAGAATTCATGATTTGTTGTTTAGTTTAATTATTACAAATGCTGATTTAATCTAACACAAATTATCATTAATAAGTGTTTGCAGTTCGTGTTGTAAATCAACCCCTTTGTTTTGATTATACCAGCGTTGAATAATTTCACCTCTCTCTGCTACCGGAACATTGTTGTTGTTAAAATTGGATGTAATTTTCAGCAATTCTTTTGGTCTGGGTCCCCAGGTAAAAAGTTCATTTAAAGATGAAGTTTCTATACAAATTAATTTAGGAATGGCCCTGCCGCCATTAGTTAAGTAGTGGTCCATTAACTCTAAATTTTCATCACGTAAAACTAGTTTTAATTCAATGTTTTCACTTGCATACTCAATAGCGTTTAATACTGGCAGATTTTGAGCGGCGTCTCCACACCAAGTTTCTGTGACAACTAAAAAAGTAAATTTTGATTTTACATGTTGTAAAATAGTTTTTAATGAGTCGGTTAGCGTTATTGTTTTATTTAGCCTATGCATCCTAGCTAAGTTAAGTTTGGTATAGTTTATGTGAACTGTGTTTTCTTGATCGCCAGTTGTTTTTCCTTGCGCAACCAAGTTTTCTGTTAATACCAAATAATCGTTATAAGAAATGCTTTTTGAAATATATTTTGTAAGGTTTAAGTTGGTTACCATAATAAGAGTTATTTCTAGAGGTTTGTTTATTGAATTAAAGTTTGCTATTAATAATTTCTTCAACAACAGCTGGATCTAAAAGTGTTGAAGTGTCGCCCAAGTTATTAAAATCTCCTTCGGCAACTTTTCGTAAAATCCGTCGCATTATTTTACCGCTCCGGGTTTTAGGTAATCCGCTTACTATTTGAATTTTATCTGGCTTGGCAATCGGACCAATAATTTTAGTTACTTCCGCAATTATTTCTTTACGAAGATTGTCGTGGTTTTTATTTGTTGAGGGCGCAATAACATAAGCGTAAATACCCTGTCCTTTAATATCATGAGGGTAACCAACTACCGCGCTTTCTACAACATCGGCATGCATGTTAATGGCGCTCTCTACTTCTGCGGTGCCTATGCGATGACCGGAAACATTCATTACGTCATCTACTCTACCAGTTATCCTATAAAATCCGTTTTCATCTCTTCGGCATCCATCACCAGTAAAGTATAAACCCTTATACGCAGAGAAATAAGCTTCGCGGCAACGTTTATGATCTCCATAAGTGGTACGAATAATTGAAGGCCAAGGAAATTTAACACATAAATTCCCTTCAACATTATTGCCTGTAATTTCATTGCCTTTATCGTCTACCAACAGTGGTTGAATGCCGGGCAGTGGAAGTGTGGCATAACTGGGTTTAGTTGGTGTAATACCCGCAAGGGTTGAAATCATAATACCACCGGTTTCAGTTTGCCACCAAGTGTCAACAATAGGACATTTTTCTTTTCCAATATGTTTGTTGTACCAATGCCAGGCTTCCTCATTTATGGGTTCGCCAACACTCCCCAATACTTTTAGTGAGTTGAGTTTATATGGATTTACAAATTCCAGTCCGGCTGCCTCTAAGGCTCTAATAGCGGTTGGCGCTGTGTAAAAGTGCGTAACGTTATGTTTATCTATTATGTTCCAAAACCGACCGGCATCAGGAAAAGTAGGCACACCTTCAAAAATTACCGAGCTAGCACCGGCCAACAAAGGTCCGTAAGCGATGTAAGAGTGTCCGGTAATCCAACCCACATCAGCGGTGCACCAAAATAAATCGTTTGAAGTTTTTTCGGTATTTATTTGAAATACATTTTGAAATGTGTAACAGGTGTAAACCATGTATCCGCCACAAGTATGCACCACGCCTTTTGGTTTGCCGGTTGAACCCGAGGTATATAAAATAAACAACACATCTTCGCTATCCATTAATTCGGGGGTGCAATTGCTTGAAGCGAAGGGAACAACTTCTTGCCAGATAACGTCACGTTCTTTGTTTAAATTAATTGGAGTATTGGTGTGTTTATAAACCAATACCTTTTCTATTGACAAGCAAGTTTCAAGCGCTTCGTCAACAACGCTTTTAATAGGAATGTCTTTTGCTCCTCTGTAGGCACCATCTGTAGTTAATATTAGTTTACAATCACTATCTTGAATACGGCCCGCTAAAGCTGAGGCTGAAAAACCTGCAAAAACTACTGAGTGTATAGCGCCAATTCTTGCACATGCCAGCATTGCAAAAATGGTTTCCGGAATCATTGGCATGTATATGCAAACACGGTCGCCTTTTTTAACACCCAAGTTTTTTAATGTATTGGCTACTTTACAAACTTCATCGTGTAGATGTTGGTAGGTAATTAATTTATGTTCTCCGTCAATTGCATTAGGTTCCCAAATAAATGCGGTTTTGTTTGCGTTGTTAGGCAAGTGTCTGTCAATAGCATTTTCGGTGATGTTGAATTTGCCATTAATAAACCATTTAATAGCTGGTTCATT
>CANFQR010000277.1 GCA_947449125.1 Bacteroidota bacterium
AGCTATTATACTCTGTATTTTTTAAGTTAATTGTTATGTTTGATAATAATAAAACACTCGCGCATATTTTTAAAGATATATCATCTATTTATAAATATTTGGGCGGTAACGAACGATTTAGAGTATTAGCCTACGAACGCGCATATAAAGTTATAAGTTCGCTTCCTAACGATATAACTTTTTATTATACAGATGAATCTATAAAAAAATTAAAGGGTATTGGAGACAGTATTTCTGAAAAAATTATCGAGTTTTTAAAAACGGGCAAAATAAAAAAATATGAACTCTTAAAAAATTCTGTGCCTTATGAATTATTGGGATTGCTTGATGTAAGAGGTTTTGGCCCAAAATCATTAAAACAAATACACACAACATTAAATATAACCACCGAAAATGAATTTTTAACTGCACTTGAAAATGGCAGCATTTCTAAATTAAAAATTTTTGGACCAAAAAAAATTGAGGCCATGCTTAAAGGTTTTAAGCTTCATAAATTGGTAATTGACAGAATGCTGCTTTGGGACGCGCTTGAAATAGGTGAAAATTGTCTTAAGTGGTTTAAAAATATTCCGGAAGTTATGAATGCTGAACTCGCGGGAAGCTTAAGAAGAAAAAAAGAAACAATTGGAGATATAGATATTTTAATTTCTTGTGAGAATAAAAATCGAAGTTTAATTGTTTCTAAGTTTATTAATTCTTCACTTGTAAAGCAGGTTATTGTTAAGGGTGAAACAAAAATAAGTGTTGTGCTAAACGGTTGTAATAGGCAATTAGATTTAAGATTAGTCAATCAGGATGAATGGGGTTCAGCATTACTTTATCTTACTGGTTCAAAAGAACATAATATTCATCTTCGTGCAATAGCAAGGCAAAAAGGTTTTAAAGTTTCTGAATATGGAATTTTCTCAATTAGTTCTGGAAAAAAAATTGCAGGAAAAACAGAAGAAGAAATTTACAATACTATTGGTTATAAAATAATGCCACCCGAAATGCGTGAGAATAAAGGAGAGTTTGACTTATCATTACATAATAAAATCCCTGATTTAATTTCTGTAAATGATATAAAAGGTGATTTACAATTACACAGCATTTGGAGTGATGGTCAGTCTTCTATAGAAGAAATTGTAAATTATTTATCATCTAATTTTTCGTATCACTATATCGCGTTAACAGATCATTCAAAATCATCAAGAATTGCAAATGGTATGAACGAGAAAAAAATATTAAATCAGATTAAAGAAATAGATTTATTTAATAAAAAATATGGAAAATCTTTTCTTAAATCAGGCTTGGAAGTAGATATTCTTTCAGATGGAAAATTAGATATATGTGATGAAGTATTATCTCAATTGGATTGGGTAACGGCATCGATACATAGTAGATTTAATAGAGACAACACTGATCGTTTAATCGCTGCCTGCGAGAATAAATACGTATGTTGTATTGGGCATCCCACAGGAAGATTAATTGGAATAAGAGAACCATATAAACTAGACATGACTAAGATTATTGACGCCGCTGCTAAAACATTTACCGCCTTAGAAATAAATGCACAGCCTAACCGTATGGATTTAAATGACGATTTGGCTTGGTTAGCCAGAGAAAAGGAAGTGAAATTAGTTATTAGCACAGACAGTCATTCTTTAAATGATTTTAATTATATGAAACTTGGTGTTTTTATTGCCAGAAGAGCCTGGTGTAAAGCCGATGATGTTTTAAACACCAAATCGTGGGATGAAATTAAAGCCTTTAAGAATTTAAAACGTAAAAAAGATATATTAGAATATAGTGATTAGTTGATGGTATTAACAATTGTATTTTAATTATGATTTATATCAAATGATAAAGTGATAATGCATATATGATTAAGGTTATTAAAAATCTTTCTTTGGTTTTTAATTAAATTTTGAAAGATAAGTTTAAAAATACGTTGATTATTGTATTACTTATTGTAATAGTAATCCTTTCAGCCATCATTTTTAATTTAGATTCAGGCAGATATTGTAGGCCAATTTTGCTTGAAGATAAATCTTTAAAAGTTCAAGATTCAATAAAAAACAAGAATCAATAAATAAATAAATAAATAAAAATACTTACTGCTAGAAATTAAAAGAGTTATGATTAAAGACGAAATTAAAGAATTATTAAATGAAAAAAATAACACAACTGTTTCAATAATTATTCCAACACACCGAACATCTCCAGATAGAATTATTGATGAAAAAATTTTAATAAAAGCTATTCATGAAGCTAAAGAATTGTTGAATAAACAAACTAGTGATGAAAAGGAAATCAGTAATGTTTTAAAAAAATTAGATGAGTATTTAATTGATATTGATAACAATCACAATAAAGAAGGTTTGGGAATTTATGTTTCAAACAATTTTTCCAAACTAATTAAATTTCCGTTTCCTGTAAATTATAAAATTAAAATTGGGAAAACGTTTGAAAGTAGAGACCTGCTATATTTTTTAGAAACTGTTTTTAATTATCATGTTATATCAATAACTCATAAACATATTCGTTTGTTTAAAGGTTTTGGTGAAGAACTGGAGGAAGTTACAGATGGTACATTTCCGCTTGACTATTTTGATAATTATGAATATGCGTCACCAACACGTGCAACATCCTTTTCAAGCAACGTTGTAAAAGAATATGAAAAAGACAAATCTATATTACAGCAAATCCGATTGAAAGATTTTTTACGTAAGGCAGATCAATTATTACTAAGTTACTTAAGTGATAATTCTCCGCTAATTATAGCCGGTGGAACGAAAGAGATTTCGGAGTATTTCGAACTAAGCCATTTTCAGAAACAAATTATTGGCAGAATAAAAGGAAATTATAATTATAATGGTAATATAAAACTTGCCAATCATTCGTGGGAAGTGGTTAACAACTATTTAAATAATCATAATAAAGAATTGATTTCAGCCCTCCATGAATTAAAAGGTAAAAATTTGGTTGTGTCTGGAATTGTTGATGTTTGGAAATGTGCTAATGCCGGCATGGGATTAAATTTGGTTATTGAAAAAGATTATGAGTGCCAAGGATACATAAGAGTAGATGAAACAGAATTGAGTTTAGAAAGACCAACTGAGAATGATAAGTATTTTTTTACAGATAATATTTGTGAACGCCTATTTGCGATTGTAAAAAGTAAAGGTGGTAAAATAACATTCGTTTCTAATGTTGATTTAGCTGATTACTTTGGTATTGCACTCCGCTTAAGGTACCCCATAACAACTATTTAGTCCCGTTTAATACTTATAATTTTAATGTTTTTTTACAATGCTTTTTAATTTGAATTTAAAAAAAAGTGAGATAACTACTTCCGGAATTTATTTATATAATGTTCGCACGAATAAAATGCTTATTTGTCATTCAATGTTTGATAGGTGGATTAATTGGTC
>CANFQR010000278.1 GCA_947449125.1 Bacteroidota bacterium
CTTACCATTTTTCGTTGATTTTCGGTTTTGGCTTTTATGATTAATCCATTGTTGCCAAAAACAATTATATCTGTACTCGCAATTTCTTCTTTATTATCTAAAATATTATCGCCTGTTTGACCTAATAATCGTTCAATAACAATATCGGTTAAAATGCCGGTTTTATGATAATGATCAACTAGCATTTCAAGTTTTTTTTCAAAGCGGGTAATTTCGTTACTATCTCCAATTGCCTTTAGTGAATAACCCCTTGCAATTAATTTAAGTTTTGGGAAATATTTTTTGATAATTGTTAGTTTAACGTCATTTACACCATAAATCTCTACAGGCTCAACGCTTTCGAGGGTAATTATTTTTTCGTTCATAGTAGGTCTTCCGTTTTTCAGGTTATATTGTTTATAAACCTGTTAATCTCTCATCAAGTTTAAAAAAATTAGCCCTTTAAATATTAATTACTTTTGAACAATGAATATGGTAACATTAACAACAGATTTGGGTTATCGCGACCCATACTTGGCAATTGTTAAGGTTAAATTAATTACTCAGTTGCCAGACATTAAAATAATAGATTTAAGTGCTGACATTAAGGATAATAATATTTCTGATGCTGCATTCATTATAAAAAACGCTCTCGCTTATTTCCCTTCAGGAACAGTTCATTTGGTAGGCGTAAAATTTATTTCAGACACGAATAATTTACACAAAACAAATAATATTGATAACACACGATATTTAATTGCAAAGTATAAGGAACAATATATTGTTTGCCCTGATAATGGTTTGTTTACATTAATTGACGCTGGGTTTAATGAGCCAGTTTATCAATTATACTATAGCGAAAATGACAAACATCATTTTTTTCTTAAGGATATTTTTGTGGATGCTGCAATTCATTTAATTACAAAAAAAAATATTGAAGACATTGCAATACCAACAAATGACTATTACAAGGCATACCAATTTGAAAGTTATGTTGATGGAAATATATTAAGAGGCAAGGGTATTTACGTGGATGATTTTGGGAACATTATCACAAACATCACCGAAAAGTATTTTAACGAAATTAGAAGGAACAGAGGCTTTACTATTTCTTTACCTGGAAAACGTATTAAGGAAATTGTGAATACATATGATGAGGTAAAACAGGGCCAGCCATTAGTTTTATTTAATTCCTTTGGTTATTTGGAAGTTGCTGTAAATGGAAAAAGTGCATTAAGCATGCTTTGCCCCAGAGATATTGGTACTAAATTTGAGTTTAATTTAATTATAGAATTTAATGATTAAGCGTATAGTAAAAATGAGTTTTAAGCCCGAGAATTGCGAGGCTTTTAAAACTATTTTTGAAACTAATTGGAAAAAAATAAAAGGTTTTGAAGGATGTTCGCATGTGGAGTTATTGCAGGATAAAAATAATCCGGAGATTTTTTTTACATATAGTATTTGGGAGAGTGAAACTAGCTTGAACAACTACAGAAACTCAGATTTATTTAAAAATGTTTGGTCGGCTACTAAACAATTGTTTAATCAAAAACCTGAAGCCTGGTCAGTTGAACAATTGTTATATTAAATAAAATTAGTGATATAGCTTTTCCATGGCAATTTTAAACCACGAGGTGAATTTTTCTGGTTGGGTTTTAATTTCTTCTTTTATTTTGTCTGGGTGTTGCCAAACATAGTTTTCAACTTCGTTTTTATTTATTTGAGGCTCGTTAGAACAGTTGCCAAAATAAACATAATCGTATTCGTGTTCGGTTAAGCTATTGTCAAAAATAGTTTTATAGATGAAATGAGTTTTATAATTAAGAGTGCATTTTAATCCCATTTCTTCTATTAGCCTTCTGTTGGCAGCATCTAGTGTATCTTCATTTGGTCGGGGATGAGAACAACAGGTGTTTGTCCATAATCCTGCGCTATGATATTTAGATAAAGCCCGTTGTTGCAACAATAATTCACCCTTACTATTAAAAATGAAAACTGAAAATGCGCGATGCAGAAGGCCTTTTTCGTGAGCCTCTAATTTTTCCATTGTGCCAATGGGCTTATCCGATTCATCAACTAAAATAACTTCTTCAATCATGTTTTAAGGCTTAATGTAATTTTTTAAAACACAAGGTAAACAATATAATTAAACAATAGTTTAATGGAAAGAAAATCTAAAAATCTTTTATCTTTTTTGTTGATTTACGCGCTTTCCCGTAAATATAGAATCTCATATTTTTCAAAATAAATCACTATATTTGCACGAATTTTAACACCTAAAGTTCAATTCTATGGCTTCCCGCAATAGTAGTAATCAAAAATTTGTGAATGAAGGCTTAACATACGATGATGTATTGTTAGTTCCTGATTATTCTGAAGTTTTACCTCGCGATGTAAACATTAGCTCCTTGTTTACAAAAAATATAAAATTAAATACACCAATTGTATCTGCCGCTATGGATACAGTTACCGAGTATAAATTAGCAATAGCAATAGCTCAAGAAGGCGGCATTGGTGTATTGCATAAAAACATGAGTATTGATGAACAGGCCGCGCAGGTAAGAAAGGTAAAGAGAAGCGAGAGTGGGATGATTCTAGATCCGGTTGTTATGCACAAAAATGCAACAATTGGCGATGCGTTAAAAATAATGGCTGAAAATAAAATTGGCGGTATTCCAGTGGTTGATTCAGATAATAAATTATTGGGCATTGTTACAAACCGTGATTTACGTTTTGAAAAAGACTTAAAAAAGCCCGTGGTAAATGTAATGACCAAATTCCCAAAAGTTATAACAGCCTTAAAGGGAATTAATTTAAAACAGGCAGAAGAAATACTTCAAGAACACAAAATTGAAAAACTGCCAATTCTCGATAAGTCTAATAAGCTGGTAGGTTTAATAACTTATAAAGATATTATTAAAATAAAAGTACGTCCTAATGCGTGTAAGGATGATATGGGTAGATTACGTGTTGCAGCAGCTGTTGGAGTAACTTCAGACACCTTGCAGCGCGTAGATGCTTTGGTTGAAGCTGGAGTTGATGCAATTATTATTGATACAGCACATGGTCATAGTAAAGGCGTAATTGAAAAATTAAAGGAAGTAAAAAAGAAACATAAAAATTTACAGGTTGTTGTTGGTAATATAGCCACCGGTAAAGCGGCGCTAGCATTGGCAAAAGCAGGAGCGGATGCCGTAAAAGTGGGTATTGGTCCGGGTTCTATTTGCACTACTCGCGTTATTGCTGGTGTTGGAGTGCCTCAACTAACCGCTGTTTTAGATGTTGCGCTAGCATTAAAAGGCACAGGCGTACCTTTAATTGCAGATGGCGGTGTTAGGTTTACTGGCGATGTTGTAAAGGCTTTAGCGGCCGGGGCAGGTACAGTAATGATGGGTGGGATGTTTGCCGGAACAGAAGAGAGTCCTGGCGATAC